>NZ_JHVL01000014.1 GCF_000620125.1 Clostridiisalibacter paucivorans DSM 22131
ATCAGGAATGAGATATTTAAGATTTAGACATAAGAGCATGGAAAAAATCGTTGCAGAGATGAAATTATTAAGTTTTGCCATAAATATAAAAAAATTAAGTAATAAAATGAAATCTAATAAACTGGGTTTCGTGAAATATAAAGAGGCAATTTAATTATAAAAAATATAATAAATAGAATAAAACTTAAAAATATTTAAGTTTTGTTTGCTATACCTAAAATTAGGCTAAGAAAAATATATTTGAATTTATTGAAACTTAGGTACTTCAGTTGTTAACTTGAACATAATAAAAGAGGCGTTTCATAACTGATTAATCAGTTATGAAACAGCCCCTTTTTTTTATATAAGATTAAAGAAAAAATATAATAAAAAACTAATCTTCATATTTTCTTCAAAATTGTTCACTATAATGGAATCAAAGAAAAGATGTGGTTAGAAATAGATTGATTCTATTATAAAAACTATATTTTAACCACCAAAAATAGGAGGAATAAATTATGAAAAATAAATTTTTAGCAATATTAGGTGCAGCAGTAATTACAGTGGGTGCTATAGGTGGTGTAGCATTTGCAAGCAATTTTAATAATGGTAGTATCTACAATAGAGACACAAATATGATGGGTTCAAGGTTTAACGAGACAAATAGAATTTCAAATAATGATTTTGGAAAAAGACATTATAATCAACAGATTGATAGACCTTCAGAGTATATGCATAGTGACATGATTAGAATTATGAGAGACAATGATGCTGTGAGACATATGGAAACAGATAATTACAATAATATGACAGAGTATATGAATAATATGTCACAAGAGGATTATGATGAAATGATTGAAATTATGAATGACAATGATTATCAGTATATGGGCGAAATGATGGAGTCAATAGACAGAGATGAAATGACACGAATGCATAATTCAATGGGAAGGATGCATGGAAGAGGTCATGGCAGTATGATGGGTAGATGGTAAATATAATAAAGGCACAATATTTCAACTAAAATATTGTGCCTTTATTTATTTAATACTAATTTACAAATACATTTAGAGGTATAAGGTATTTAAAAGGCGAAATATTATATATAATATTTTCAAGGGGTTAAACTATGGAGAAAAATATGTATAAATACCTATTAAAACATAGCTTTTGGGGGAATTTTGACTCAGGTGTAATCTTTATTTTTCTTTCCTTTTATATATGGGAACAGACAGAAAACATGATTACTATAGCCATAGCATTTGCAATTCCCATACTAATAAATACCGTAATTGATTATTACTTTTCCTATCTAAGTGATAAAAAAGACCGTATTAAACTTATAATTCTAGGGAATATAGGTTCAGCAATTTTTTTGAGTTCATATGGACTTGTACATAATATATACATTTTATATATCTTTATATTTTTCAAATCATTGTTTACTAAATTATATTTGAGTTCATTGGAGCCCTATAAGAGAGAAACTATAAAAGAGAGTGAATATAAGGATTATATATCTAAAGAAAATATTAGAGTGAGTATAGGTGCATCAATTGGTGGTTTTGCATTAATGTGGATATATATATATACCAATAGCATTCCTTTGATATTTATCATATCTGGGCTGATAGAACTATATTCTACAATATATCTATGTAGACTTAGCAATATTAATCAACGAAAAACAAAGGATAGGGAAGAGGATATTGATCTAAAATGGCTAAAAGAAATTACACTGGTTTATACCATTGAAGCCTTTGGAATTGCTCTAATAATAAATAGAATAATAATATTTTTGCACGATGCTTATAGAGTAGAAATAGAAGGTGTAGGACTAATATTTTTTGTTGTATATGGTATATCTAATATAATTGCAGCAAAAATATATGATAAATTTACAAATATGCAGTTGAAAAATATGTTCATCATATCATTTTTCCTTCAAGGGATATTGATGTTACTATTTACAAAGATAAATAGATTGACAATAATAGTAGTACTGTGGTTCATATTTGAGTTGATATCTAATATAACAGATATATATTCAAGGGACAGGATAAATAGGAGTCTCTTTACAAATATTGGTGGAAGATTATCTAGGTTTAGAGTAAGTATAGCCATAGGAAGTATATTGGGGCAGATAATTATAAGTCAAATATGGGATAGGATAGGCGTGGATCAAAGTTTTTATTTTTCAAGTATGATATTGATATTGTTATCGATTTTTATCAAGTTTAAAATGAATGCAAGTTTATTAAAGTAAAGACAATTAGTTGCTTTTTTGATTACAGCATAAATAAATGGTGCCAGTGTAATATTACACTGGCACCATTTATAAAATGATTTATAATCATATATTGTCTTTTTTAGCTAGCTTTTTTTAAAAGTTCACCTTTATATTCAGTAACAATATTTTGTTCTTTGGCCATTAATTTAGCAACCTTTGGAGATAACCAAACCATTGGTAATAGTATAATGGAAACAGGGACTGCAGTTACAACGATAAATGATTGTAAAGCATCAACGCTTCCTTCACCAATTTTGAGCAGTATTGCAGCCACAAATCCCATGACAAGGGCCCAAAACACTCTAATGCTACTTTTAGGGTTATCATTTCCTGTAATGGCCATAGATATGGTATAGGCCATGGAATCACCAGTTGTAGCAACAAAGGAAACAGTTACAAATAGAAATGCTGTTGCCATGAATAATCCAAAGGGTAACTGTTTAGTGATGGCAATCATTGCGGCAGGCATGCCAGCACTGTTTAACGCATTGGAAATAACCCCTGGATTTTGCATTTCGAAAAATATTCCTGAACCACCTATAACTGTAAACCAAAAGTTTGTAACAATAGGGGCAATTACTGCTACTGCAATAAATAATTCCCTTAATGTTCTCCCTCTGGAAATACGACTTATAAAGATAGCCATCATAGGTCCATATCCAATAAATCATCCCCAGAAGAATACAGTCCAAGATGAAAGCCAGCTTTTATCACCACGATAAAGGCTCATCTTTAAGAAGTCTTTTGTGTAGACACCTATAGTATTTAGGAATGAATCAAATATAAATCCGCCAGGACCTAAAAATATCATAGCTATAACTAATATAAATGTAAGGATAATATTAAATCTACTTAAAATTTGAATTCCCTTATCAATACCTGATACAGCAGAGATAGCAGATACTGTTACAAGTCCAAATATAATAAATACCTGGGTTAGATAGACATTTGGAATTCCAAAGAGACTTTCAAGTCCATATGCCGCCTGTAATCCAAGAAAACCTATGGGACCTATTGTACCTGCAGCAACTGCTATAATGGAAAAAGAGTCCACAAGGGTTCCCAATATACTATTTTCCATTATTTTATCACCAAAGATAGGATAAAGCAGTGTACGAGGTTTAAGGGGCATACCTTTATTGTAATGTCCATACATTAAGACTACAGAACTTAATGTTCCTAAAATAGCCCAAGCTAGAAATCCCCAATGCATGAAAGATTGAGATAAAGCAGGCACGACTGCACTTTTAGAGGCTGAATCAACACCATCGAATACAGGTGGAGAAGATATAAAGTGGTATATAGGCTCAGCTGCAGCCCAAAACACACCACCCCCAGCAAGAAGTGTACACATAATAATTGCTATCCATCTAAAAGTACTCATTTCAGGAGAATCTAAATTTCCAAGTCGAATATTTCCCAAATTAGATATGGCCATACCAATAGCAACAAAAAAAGTAACTAACATTAATACTTGCCAAAAAGAACCAAAATATTTTACGGACAGTCCAAAACAATAATTTACAACATTACTAACAAGATCGGCATTTATTAATGAAGTCAATACAAATAGGACAAGGAGTCCACCACTTATCATTAATACAGGCCAATCAATTTCCTTTTTTAAATTCAAAAAATAACCTCCTAGATTTTCTAACACCTTAAAAGATGTTTGATTTTTATTTCAAAATTACAACACAGTTAATAACTATATCATAAAAAGCAATAAAATCAAAAAATAAAGGGATTATTTAAAAAAATATACATATAGTTACAAATCACCATATATTCATTGGAAATCATAAAAGTGATTCTATTTACTAAATACAGAGACATGTGGTAATATTATTGTTAAAGTAATGGCTAATTACCTGAATTATAATTAAACTAGAAGTTTATTACATAACAAATAGAGGTGTATATATGAATGAGAAAAAACTATTTACAGTCAAAACGTCCATGGGAAAAGAAGATTATCATAAATTTTTATATATAGCTACTTTTTTACGGAATAAAATGATAATCCCATTTATACTTGTGATTTCTGGAATAATGTCTGTCTTTCTGATTTATAGAGAAAAGGAATTCAATATGAAAAGATTTTTATTTTTTTGGGTGGCATTGGCAGTCGTAGCCATCATTGTAATAATATTCAAAGTTGAGAGAAAGAACAAACAGAGAATTAATACAGATAAAGCAGGTGTATTTAATGCACAAGAGATATTAGATTTTTATGATGACTTTTTAATTATAAAAAGTACAGCATTTGAGGGAGAGAGTAAAATTAATTATAATCAATTTTATCAGGTATTGGAGACAAAGGATTATTTTATTAATTATTTCAATATAAATCAAGCGTCATTAATAAGAAAAAAAGATATGGATAGTGGGACAATAAAGAAGTTAAAAGATTTATATAGAAAAAATATGAAAGATAAATATAGACAAACGTATTTAACAGGAAAATAGTTAGTAGCTAATAGCTAGTAGTTTATAATATAGCAATATAAGGGGAGGGTATTGAGGTGGAAATAGTTTGTATTGGAGATAGCCTTACATTTGGATATGGAGTGGAGAAAAATAATAGATGGACTGAAATTTTAAATAATAGATTGGCTTCAAATATAATAAATAGAGGAGTAAGTGGAGAGACCACTACCCAGATTATAAATAGATTTCAAAGAAATGTTTTATCTAAAAGGCCTGATAAGGTATTTATTATGGGAGGCAGTAATGACTTAATTTTTGAAAGGGCTCCTAAAAAAATGAAAGATAATATTATAAAAATGGTTCAATTAGCATCATATAATAATATAATTCCGATTATAGGAATACAGCCATTAACATATCCAGAAATGGCCAGTAAATTTTGGACAGATGGCACTGACTATGTCTGGATAAATGATCAAATCCAATTATACCGAAATTATATGTATGAATTTGCCAATAAAAAGGATATAGATATCATAGACTTTTATGGACTTTTTACTGATATAGTAAATAATGCCAATGCATCAAAATATTACATAGATGGTCTTCATCCTACTGCTAAAGGGAATCTTTTGATGGCAGAACAGGTTATAAAAAGCAGAGTGTTTGAGTAATTTTTATAATGGCAGTTAAAATATTTAGGGGTGATTATATTGAAAAGGTTAGTTTCAATTATTATAATTATGATCATGGTATTTTCATATTCAGTTACTATTTTTGCCAATTCAGGACCGGTATATTGGAAAGGGTATCCATCTTCAGATATAATGATAATTGAAGAAGAATCCCCTATTGAAATAAAAAAAGAATATCTTGTATTCGACTTTTCTAACAATGATAATGCCTATTATACTGTTAATGGAAAAGTTAGAGCAACTTATGAAATGGTTAACAATACAGATGAGGGACAGAATGTGGAGATGGCATTTCCTTTGGTTAGTAATATTAATAATATATTAAAAGAGGAAGTGACTATAAATGCTGATGGTCTTTCATTACCTTATAGCATTTATATAGGAGATGGATTGAATAATTACAATAGATTACCTATGGATGATAAGCAGGTAAAATTTGATTTTAAAAGTATCGTAGATGAAATAACAGATAAAACTTACAGTCCGAGGAATTTTACTGAAAATGAGATAGGAAAGCTATACAAAATCAAAGTAATACCCACAAGTGAGCAACGGATAAACTTTGCTATTGATTTTAGCTTTAATCATCAAAAAACTAAAATTTTTGTTGATGGTTTTAATAGTTATCAACGAAATAATAAGGAGATAAAAATTGCTGCACGATGTTATAAGCCTAAAATGTTAGAAATCTTTGTAATTGGAGAAGATATTGATTTAGATATAAATGGGTATATAGATGGAGAGTTTAAAAAGGAAACTGATTTATATAGGTACGAAATATATACGGAAAAAACAAAGTTTAAATCATATTTAGTAGAACATATAAAGGAAGATATAGAATATGGAAATGAAAAGTTTAATACACAATTGTATAATATGTATGCTAAATTATTAGATAATATGTTTGATGCAAATAAGGGGTATATCTATAAGGATGATATAATGGGACAAAGTAATTATAATCGAATTTTGACTTTAGTATATGATGTTTATTTTCCTAAAAAGAGTGAAAAAGACATAACAGTAGTATATAATACATCTGGAACTATGGATATGACAGAAACTCCAGACCCATTATATTCATTTGATTATATATTAAATCCTGCTAAAAATTGGAGAAATTTTAAAGATTTAAGTATAAAGATTATTCCACCAAAGGAGGCACCATATATAGTAAGTAGTAATATCGAATTTGATAGACATAAAGATGGTTTTTATACAGCAGAATTATCAGATCTACCAGAACAGGATTTATCATTTACTCTATATTCAAATGAAAAAGTGACATTAATGGATAGAGTCCATGGAAGATTTAAAAATACCTTTGGGTACTTTACTCCTGTAGCTATAGGTATGGTAGTATTTATAATTTTATTAGTTATTATAATTATATATAGAAGGAAAAAGAATAGTTTATAATAGATTTAAGGGAGGAAATGTATATGGTTAAGACAAATAGTGAAAAACTAGTTATGCAATCAGTTCAAGGCAAGATTCATAGCCCTGTAGCATCTAAATTATTTAGAGTTAATAGGGAAGGTATAGCAGAGATTATACCTGCAACTGGAGGGATTACATATAATTTTAAAATTGGTGACTCATGCATGGATTTAGTAGGAGATCATATAGAACCAGGAGTCAGCATCAAAAATGATAATGTTAGCGAAAATAATGCTCTTATGCTACTGTCTTGTATAGGCAATGAGGCTAGAGTTGTATCTGGTGAAGCTAAAGGAGCAAAGGGCTATGTAACAGGTATGCATGGTGGAATAGAACATGTCCTGATATATTTTGATGAAGAAGATATGGAAAAGATGGCAATAGGAGATTCTATATTGGTAAAATCCCATGGTCAAGGATTAAAAATAGAAGGTATTGAAGATGTAAAGTGTATGAATATAGACCCCAATTTATTTGACAAAATAGGCATTAAACAAAATGACGACAAAATTCTAGAGGTTCCTGTAGTGACAGAAATACCTGCATATCTTATGGGTTCAGGAGTGGGAAGTGCTACAGCGTTCTCAGGGGATTACGATATAATGACAGGTGATAAAGGTGCAAATAAAGAGTTCGGAATAGATAAACTTAGGTTTGGAGATTTAGTACTGTTGAGGGATTGTGATAATACAAATGGACGTCAGTATTTGAAGGGTGCTGTATCAATAGGAATAGTTGTCCATAGTGATTGTATAAAATCTGGTCATGGTCCTGGCATTACTGTCATTATGAGTTCCAAGGACAGATTGATAAAGGGAATAAAAACAGAAAATGCAAATATAGCACATTACTTAGATATTGTATAAAATGCTTTGCTAATATATACTAAAAAAGTTAGATTATAATCTAACTTTTTTAGTATACAAATATCTTAACTAATCGTTTAACATATTTATTAACAAATTCTATTAAACCATATTCACCGTCATGTAAACACCAGTCATAAATGATACCCCTTACAGCTATAAATAAATATTCTACAATTTCATCGGAGGACATATCCCCATGAATTTCTCCATTTTTTTGACCTTGTATAATAATATCTTTTAATACGGTCTGCATATGTCTTCCCTTTGCCTTAAATACTTTAGTGTGAACATTGAATAACTGTTTTATAAAATCAATGCCATTATCGAAATTATATTTAGCATAGGCATGAAAGAATTCAATTATCTTATCTTCAGCAGTGCTTCCTGTTAATTGATTTGACACCATATTATAAAAATAATCATCTGCAAGTTTAAAGATTTCATCAAGTATATCATTTTTTGATTCAAAATAATTATAAAAAGTCCCAACAGAGACTCCAGCTTTTTTGCAAATTTCTGATACTGTAATATTTTGAAATCCTTTTTCACTCATCAAAGCTACAGCTGTTTTATATACTCGTTGTTGAGTATTTTGTGCCTGAATCTGTCTCTTAGTTAATTTTTTCATAAAAACAGTCCTCTTTAAAAAATATATCCCATAATAAATTATACTAGATCAATATTAAAAGTCAAACACATACAGTGATAGGACAAGATATATAAATAGTTATAAGAAATTTTTAAAATAACTATAGATTTAATAGATTGACTAATTGTTAACAACTATATATAATGAATGTATTCGGTGAATACGTTCATCATTAATCTACCCATAAAAATTATACTAAAGGGTTGTAAACTATGAGGTAAATTTTGTAAAAAAGGGAGGAATGTAAAATGAAAAGTAATAGAAAAGCAAAAAGGATAATTTCTGCGGTACTATGTATTATGTTAGTTGCATTGACAGCTGCTTGTGGGTCTCAACCTGCTGAAGAGACAGCAGCCATGTTTAAAGCAGGAACTTATACTGCGACAACTGATGCACATAATGGAGAGTTAAATGTTGAGGTTACAGTTGACGAAAACACAATTAAGGAAGTAAAGGTAATTGAACATAAAGAGAGTCCTGGCATATCAGATCCAGCAATAGAAAGAATACCAAAGGCTATTGTAGATGAACAAAGTTTGGCAGTGGATACTATATCTGGTGCTACTGTGACAAGCGATGCTATTATTGTAGCAGTAACAGAGGCATTAAAGCAAGCCGATGCTGATATTGAGGCACTAAAGGTAAAAAAAGAGGATGAAAAGGGATCAAAAGAGACTAAAGAATATACAACTGATGTAGTTGTTATCGGTGGTGGAGGAGCAGGATTGGCAGCAGCAGTAACTGCCCATGAAAATGGTGCCGAGGTGTTAGTACTTGAGAAAATGCCAAGGCTTGGAGGAAATACAATCCTTTCTGGTGGGGCATACAATGCAGTAGATCCTGGAAGGCAATCAAAACAGGAGATTGAAGACTCTATAGAAAAATATTATACTCAGACATATGAGGGAGGAGATAAGGCTGGTAACCCTGAATTGATAAAAACCCTTGTAGAGGGAGCATATCCGGGTATTGAATGGCTTGAAGGGTTAGGCATGGAATTCAATGATGAAGTATTTACAGTCTTAGGTGGTCTATGGCCAAGGGCACATAAACCTTCTGCACCATTGGGAACTGGTTTTATAGATACATATTCAAATTATATTGAGGAAAACGATGGCATTGAGGTATTGCTCGATACAGAAGCAAAGGAACTTATGATGGACGATGATAGAGTCGTAGGAGTAAAGGCAAGGGGTATAGAAGGAGATGTCATTGTTAATTCAAATAAAGCTGTAGTCATTGCAGCTGGTGGATTTGGAGCCAATGTTGAAATGAGAAATCAATACAATGAAATTTGGCCTGACCTTACTAATATAAATACAACTAATCATCCAGGGGCTACAGGAGATGGATTAGTTATGGCTGAAGGTATAGGAGCAAATTTAGTTGGAATGGAAAATATTCAGTTGCTTCCAATGGGAGATCCTGAAACTGGAAGTCTCAGTGGTAATATCGAACAAGGTGTTGAGAATCGTATATTTGTTAATAAAAGTGGTAACCGTTTTGTAGATGAAGGAGCCCGTAGAGATGTAATGACACAGGCGTTAATGGAACAAGAAGATTCCTTTATGTGGGTAATAGTGGATAAACATTCTTATCCAACAGAGGATACTACAAATAACTTCAATGAAACAATTGCTGAACTTTTAGAACAAGGAAGGGCATATAAAGGAGAAACACTGGAAGAATTGGCAGAAAAAATAGATGTAGATGCCGATAATCTTGTTAAATCAGTAGAAGAATTTAATAAAGCAGTAGAAAAAGGAGAACCAGATGCCTTTGGAAGGACATTATTTGCAGATAAATTAGATGCACCTCCTTATTATGCAGGTGGTCGTGTGCCAACAGTACATCATACAATGGGTGGAATTGAAATCAATACGAAGGCACAAGTATTAGACAAAGATGGCAATATAATATCTGGACTATATGCAGCTGGTGAGGCTACAGGTGGTATTCATGGTACAAATCGTCTAGGTGGCAATGCATTAGCAGATATAACTGTATTTGGAAGAATAGCTGGTGAAAATGCTGCAAAGGAAAAATAATTAAATTATAATGAATGGATATATTGGGGTTGCAAGTGAATTAGTTCATTTGCAACCCCAATATGTTTTTAATCAAAGAGATGTATACAATACATTATTGGTAGGAGAAGTTATAAAATAGAGGTTAGTAGTTAAAAAAATTATTGATGATATTTTAAATTTTATTAAATTAGGTTTATCTACATATGATATACTGTAAAGCAAATAGTATACTTGATATTATGT
Source organism: Clostridiisalibacter paucivorans DSM 22131 (assembly GCF_000620125.1). NCBI lineage: Bacteria > Bacillati > Bacillota > Tissierellia > Tissierellales > Thermohalobacteraceae > Clostridiisalibacter > Clostridiisalibacter paucivorans. Next base: position 10,626 of record NZ_JHVL01000014.1, read on the forward strand.
GATAATAGTATATTTAAATATGAGGTGAACTATGGCAAAAATATTTATAATAGAGGATGATAAAAAAATAAGAAATCAACTAGCTATATTTTTAGGTCGATATGGCTATGAGTGTAGTTATAGTGATGATTTTAGAAATATAATAGAAATAGCATTAAATGAAGATCCAGATATTATACTTTTGGACATTAATCTTCCATATTTTGATGGATATTATATTTGTAAAGAAATTAGAAGTATATCAGATATTCCTATTATTGTGGTTACAAGTAGAGATACGGATTTAGATGAAATTATGGGAATAAATTTAGGTGCAGACGACTTTGTTACTAAGCCTTATAACTCTCAAATTCTCCTTGCAAGGATAAAATCGGTTTTAAATAGATATAGAGGTCAGAATTTTATAGAAAAGGTGGAGCACAATGGTGTTGTACTTGATATATCCAAAGGAGTGGTATTACATGAAGGCAAAGAGACAGAGCTTACAAAAAATGAATTGAGGATATTGAATTTGCTCATGAAACAGAAAGGTAGCATAGTCTCTCGTAATGAAATTATGAATGAGCTTTGGCAGAGTGATCAGTTTATTGATGATAATACGTTGACTGTAAACATTGCAAGACTTCGTGAAAAATTAAAATCTATTGGGATAGAGGACTTTATTATGACTAAAAGAGGTCAGGGGTATATTGTACTATGAGAATAATAGAATTTTTAAAAGATAAAGGTATGTTTTTTATCATAGTATTATTAATTACTATATTTGAATCAATCATACTTTGGGCATTTAATTTAAATATATATATTATAATAGTGATTGTTACAATAAATATTTTAGGCATGATTTTTTCTTTGACTTTTGAATACATTAGGAAATGGCGTTTTTATAACGATATTGATACAAGTATTAGAAGCCTTGATAAAAAATATCTTTTATCTGAAATTATAAGCAGGCCGAGTTTCATTGAGGGGCAAATATTTTATGATGCACTAAAATTTTCAAATAAATCAATGAATGATGAAATATTAAAGCATGAGATTTTATCTCAAGAGTATAAGGAATATATCGAGACTTGGGTACATGAGGTTAAAACACCCCTTGCATCAAGTAGGCTGATTATTGAAAACAATAAAAATGAGATTACACTTAATTTATTAGAAGAGATTGAAAAAATAGATGGATATATAGAACAGGCACTTTATTATTCTAAAGTAAATAATCTTGAAAGTGATTATATAATCAAGAAAACTAATTTAGAGTATATTGTCAATGAAGCAATAAAAAAACATTCAAAGACTCTTATACAGAATAATGTAAAAATATCTAAAAGAAATCTAGATATAATAGTACTTGCAGATATAAAGTGGATAAAATTTGTTTTAGGTCAAATTATAGAAAATTCAATTAAATATAGGAAAGAAAATTTAGATTTAGATTTTTCTGCAGAAGAATGGGATAATAAAGTAGTACTATATATAAAAGACAATGGAATAGGTATTAGCGATAAAGATATAGGTAAAGTATTTGATAAGGGGTTTACTGGAGAAAATGGACGAAGATTTAAGAAATCCACAGGTATAGGACTTTATCTTTGCAATAAACTTTGTGATAAGATGGGACTAGAAATAAATATTCAATCCAATATTGACATTGGGACTACAGTAAATATTACATTTCCTAAGAATAGAATGATAAATTTTGAAGAATCGTAAAAAAAAATGCGATTCTTTTTAATATGCAATAATCTATATTAGAAAACTTTCAAAAATGTAAGTTTAATGTAAGGAATAGTTATGGTAGCAAAGGAGAGTTATTTGTATAATAAAAAATGAAGTTCACATATTATAAATACTATTATAAAAGAGGAGTTTTAAAATGGCAAAAGTGTTAGAAGTGGAAAATATTGAAAAATATTATGGTAATAAAAAATACATGACCAAGGCATTAAATAAGGTAAGCTTTTCTGTTGACAATGGAGAGTTTGTTGGGATTATGGGGGCTAGTGGCAGTGGTAAGACTACTCTTTTAAACTGTGTATCTACAATAGACACTGTAACTGCTGGTCATATATATATAGATGGAAAAGATATTACTACATTAAAGAGCAAAAAACTTTCACAATTTAGGAGAGAACAATTGGGGTTTATATTTCAAGACTACAATCTTTTAGATACACTTACAGCATATGAAAATATTGCAATTGCCCTTACTATAATGAAATATCCTGCAAAAGAGATTGATAATAAGGTTATGAATATGGCAGAAAAGCTTGAAATAATGGAAGTGTTGAAAAAATATCCATATCAAATGTCAGGTGGGCAGAAACAAAGGGTGGCATCTGCTAGAGCAATGATAACTGGACCGAAACTTATACTTGCAGATGAGCCAACAGGTGCTTTAGACTCCAAATCTTCAAGGATATTGCTTGAAAGTTTTGAGAAATTAAATGATGAAGAAGGTGCTACTATTCTAATGGTGACTCATGATGCCTTTGCTGCCAGTTATTCTAAGAGGATACTTTTCTTAAAAGACGGAAAGATTTTTACTGAATTAATTAGAGGAAATGATTCGAGAAAAGAGTTTTTTAATAGAATAATTGATGTTGTAACATTATTAGGGGGCGATAACAGTGATGTTATCTAAACTTGCCATAGGAAATGTAAAAAAAAGTTTTAAAGACTATACTATATATTTTTTAACCCTTGTTTTTGCAGTATGTATATTTTATATGTTTAATTCAATAGAATCTCAAAGAGAATTAATGGAGGCTACAAAGACTAAAAATGAAGCTATGGAGTTATTAGTAGCAATACTTAGTTATATGTCTATGTTTGTATCAGTGGTATTGGGATTTTTGATAGTTTATGCAAATAATTTTTTGATTAGACGAAGGAAAAAAGAGTTGGGGATATATATGACTCTCGGTATGGAGAAAAGCTCAATATCACTGATTCTAATTCTAGAGACATTATTTATTGGCATATTTGCTTTGATTGTAGGATTAATAGCAGGCATATTTTTGTCCCAGATTATGTCCATATTCACAGCAAAAATGTTTGAAGCAGACATGACATCTTATAAATTTATATTTTCTTTGAAGGCCAGTATGAAGGCCATATTGTATTTTGGAATAATATTTTTAGTTGTAATGGTATTTAATTTTATATCAGTAAGTAAAGGTAAATTGATTGATTTATTATATGCAGAAAACAAAAACGAAACATTTAAGACAAAAAATATATTTATGTCATTGATATTGTTTGTATTATCAGTTATAAGTCTGGGCATTTCTTACTATCTCATATTGACAAATGGTATGCTTGATTTAAATAGATATTTTACATTTAGTATTGTCTTTGGTGTAATAGGAACACTATTGTTTTTCATGTCATTATCAGGATTTATATTGAAATTTGTTCAAAATAATAAAGGACTATATTTTAGGAAACTAAATATATTTATTTTAAGACAATTAAATAGTAAGATTAATACCAACTATATTTCCATGAGTGTAATATGTATAGTCTTACTTTTTAGTATAGGTACTTTATCAAGTGGTATGAGTTTAAATAATGTCCTTTCTCAAACATTAAAAAAAGGGACCCCCTTTGACAATAGCTTCTTTTTATATCGTGATACAGGAAAAAATATATATGAAGGTATAGATAAGGAATATCCCCTTGGCGATAAAGTAAAGGAATATGAACAGTATAATATATATAAGGCAGAACAAACATATGACAAAATATTGTCACCTGACTATAAAGATAGTAATTATGAGATTATGGGAAATGAAAAAATAGATGTAATTAGTATTAGTGATTATAATAATATTCTTAAAATGCAAGGGAAAGAACCAATTACACTTGATAAAGATGAATATGCAATAAGCTGTTCCAGTAAAGAAATATTAGATTTATTAAAATATACTATAGAGAATGATATTAATATATCAATCAATGGGAAAACTCTAAAATTAGGTATAAAAGATGTATTGGAAACAACATTTGATAATAATGTAATAGCTTCAAATATGGGAACAGTTATTGTAAATGACAAATTAATAGATGGACTTTATTTGGATAGCTCTGTATTGAATATTAATTACAAAGATACCGTTGACCCCGTAGAAATTGATGAAGCTATGGATAAAATCAATAAGAAATATTATGAAGAAGATAATAAACAAGAAGCACCATTTCTTTTCTATATCTCAAAATTAGCCACGTATACTCAGGCGGTGTCTACAAAGACCATAGTGACCTTTATTGCTATTTATCTTGGACTTGTATTTTTAGTAGCCTGTGTTGCAATCCTTGCACTCCAACAATTATCTGAGGCTGCAGATAATAAAAAGAGATATGATTTATTAAGAAAAATAGGTACAGAAAGGTCTATGATTAATAGTGCTTTATTTACACAAATATTTATATATTTCTTGATGCCTTTGAGTCTTGCTATTGTTCATTCAATTGTGGGATTGTCAGCAGTTAATGATGTGATTAAAATATTTGGTAAGGTAGATTTATGGCATAGTATACTTGCTACAACTGGGTTCTTTGTAGTAATATATGGAGGGTATTTCATAGCAACTTATTTTGGCTGTAAAAATATAATAATAAAAAATTAAATAAAGGGAAAATATGGTCATCCTTGTAAAGAATAAGAACAAAGTATATAATATAAATGTTAACAAATATATGGGATATTTTTCTATAAAATGAAAAAATAAAGGGCTTGTTTTTTATAAAAATTTAGTTCAGATGAAGGACAATCTCCATCTGAACTAATTATTATTTTATAGAAATAAAGAGTAAAGGTGACAGGGATGAATGATAAAAATGTTCAATTAGAGAACAAATTATTCAGAATAATTGTATTATTAGCTATAGTGGTATCTGTAATTACTATTGTGTTGAATATAGCCATTGGATTTTCTCTATATGTAAACATAAAATGGGCATTTATTATTATATTATCTAGTATTGTCATCAAGTCTATGAAATCACCATTATTAATAAAATATTTAAAGTTAATTTATTTTTTAGTTATTATATTTGTAATTATCCCATATGGTTGGATTGATTCAGGGGGGAGCAGTAATAATACCATAGCATATATATTTATAGTGATGATTTGTATAACTTTTTTCTTTCATAAAAGATTAAGAAAATTGCTTATTATTATGTTAATTTCAAGTTTTACAATTCTATTTTCATTAGAATATTATTATCCTGAGATAATGAGGGTACATAGTTCTAACCAACAATTTTATGATAGACTGGTGCAGATACCATTAACTTTGTTGGGAGGATATTTGTTATTAAAACAGTTTGCCGATGCATATAATGAGGAAAAGGAAAAACTTAATGAATATAGTGAGGAATTAAAAAAGCTGAATAAACAGCTTGAGCTAATAGCTAATACAGATGGACTTACTGGATTATATAATAGAAGAATTTTTGATTCAAGACTAAAAGAAATTATATTAGAAAAAAGATATATTTATGAAGAAATACATATAATATTATTTGATATAGATAATTTTAAAGGCATCAATGACACATATGGACATAGCACAGGAGATGAAGTTATATATAAGCTAGGAAAAATAACCCAAGCTATTATGCCACAAACCAGTATTATATCAAGGTGGGGCGGAGATGAATTTGCTATTATATTTTTTGGAAATGCAGTTGAAGTAAAGTCACATATACTGAAATTACATAAAAAGGCAAGGGAGATACAGATAGAAGGAAATAGAGTCATTACAGTAAGTATTGGTATAACCCAGATTTTAGAGAAGGACAATACAAAGGATGTATTTAAGAGGGTAGATTTAGCTCTCTATGAATCTAAAAACAGAGGGAAGGATATGTATATATTTTTGTAAAAAAATAGAGATTTAAATTAGTCATCACTTTTATCTTTATTTAACTTATTTAGATACCTGTATATACTGGGTTCTGAACAATGAAGCTGTTTTGCTACTTCACTTACGGCTCCTTTAAGCATAAATATACCCTTTTGGTTTAAAATATCAACTATTTTAAGTCTTTCTTCCTGAGTGAGTCTGTCAATAGGAATATTATTTTCATTTAAAACTTTATTCAGTACAGATGCTGTGGTTTCAACAATGGAGTCGGAAAATGTCTCTGCATCTTGCAAAAGGGAATTTATAGAACTGTGTCTACTATTTTGTTCAATTAACTTATCAGGATGACAGAGTTTTAGTATTTGGTTACTTATGTCCACATATCTTTTATCATCAAAATTGATACATAACATACCTACAAGTTCATTATTTTCATCTTTTATAAATAATGTGGAGCATCTCAGTATCCGCTGTTCTTTAGAAATGCCATTGTAGTTAAGCCTATAATCAGTATCCAGATAACTCTTATCGGACATCACATTTAAACCCAGATTTGTCATCGGAGCACCAATAGTCCTACCACTGACATGACTATTGGCAATAGCAACAATGGAATTTGTAGGGTCTTTGATATCATGTAATGCTATTTCATAATCTGGTCCCAATGTTTTTCCTAAAAATTCTACAAGTATACTATAGTGCTTTAACATCAGATCATCCATATATTTCACCTGTCCTTAATATATATTATAAAAACAAATATTATAATTGATATGTTTTATACAATAGATTAGCATAGTAACAGAAAAAAAGCAATAAATGAGTATATTTATAATAATTTTTTATTATGATGATAAATAATGTTTCAAATAACGGTATGTTAGTATTTAAGAGGTGTAAATCAACCTAAAAATAACAAAAGATGATGATGGAATAATAAAAAATTATTATAAACAATTGACTGAATATTATAACAATGATAAAATTATATTCGAGGAGGGAAGTATATGAAAAAAATTATTGATACAAAAAAGGCACCTGCTGCTATAGGACCATATTCTCAAGGTACTATAGTAGATGGACTGATATTTGTTTCGGGACAGTTACCTATTAATCCTAATACAGGAGCATTTGTAGCTGGGGGAATTAAGGAGCAAACTAATCAATCCCTTGAAAATTTAAAACAAATATTAAAATCTCAAGGATCAGGTCTAGACAAAGTACTAAAGACAACGGTTTTTCTAAGTGATATGAATAATTTTAGCGATATGAATGAGGTATATGGCAGTGTATTTGGAGATGGTAATTATCCAGCGCGATCAGCTATAGAAGTGGCAAGATTACCTAAAGATGCATTGGTAGAGATAGAAGCTATTGCAGTAAAATAGTAAATAAAGGGGGACTTGTTAGGCAAGTTGTATTTTGATTGGAGAAATATCAATAAAAGGGGAGGGGTTTTGTTGTGGTAGCAAAATATGTACCGGAACCATTTAGAATCAAAATGGTAGAGACTATAAAAATGCTCAGTCGTGAGGAAAGGGAACAGAAGATTGCCGAGGCAAAGTATAATACATTTAATCTCAAGGGGGAGGATGTATATATTGACTTATTGACAGATAGCGGAACAAATGCTATGAGTCAAGAGCAATGGGCTGGTGTTATGAGAGGCGATGAAGCATATGCAGGGGGATCAAGCTATTATAAGCTTATAGACGCAGCTCAAGATATCTTTGGCTATAAATATATACAACCAGTACACCAAGGTCGTGCAGCAGAAAAGGTCCTTTTTGGTCTATTGATGAAAGAGGGTCAGTACTCTATTTCAAACATGCATTTTGATACAACAAGGGCCCATGTAGAATTAGCAGGGGGAAGGGCTATTGATTGTGTTGTTCCTGAAGCTGGAGATCCATCTAAAAGGGTACCATTTAAAGGAAATATGGATGTAGAGAAATTAGAATCTTTGATTAAGAAATACGGTGCAGATAAGATTGCTGTTGTTATTATGACAATAACAAATAATTCTGCTGGTGGTCAGCCAGTATCTATAAAAAATATGAAAGAAACATCTAAAATCTGTAAAAAACATGGTATAAAGTTATGTATTGATGCTGCTCGTTATGCAGAAAATGTCTATTTTATCAAGCAAAGGGAAAAAGGATATGAAGATAAATCTGTCAAAGAAATCATAAAGGAAATATTTGGTTATGCAGATATGTTTACTATGAGTGCTAAGAAAGATGCCATTGTAAATATGGGAGGATTAGTTGGAATTAAAGATGATGAAAAATTGTTCCAAGATTGTAAGGGGCGCACTATTTCCTTTGAGGGTTTTGTCACCTATGGTGGTCTTTCAGGTCGTGAACTTGAAAGTTTAGCAATTGGACTTTATGAAGGAATCGATGAAAATTATTTGAGGTATCGCATTGGTCAAATGGAGTATTTAGCCAGTCGTCTTGATGAAGCTGGGATAACATATCAATCACCAGTGGGAGGGCATGGTGTATTTGTAGATGCAAAGGCTATGTTCCCCCATATTCCATATTATGAGTTTCCAGGGCAAGCCCTTGCCATTGAACTGTATAAGGAAGCAGGTATCCGTACATGTGATATAGGTTCTTATATGCTGGGGAATGATCCCGATACAGGGGAACAGCTACATGCTGATTTTGAGTTTACACGATTAGCAATACCACGAAGGGTTTATACACAGGCCCATATCGATGTCATGGCTGATGCATTGATAGCAATTAAAGATAGGGCAAGTGAAGTGAAGGGCTATAGAATTACATGGGAACCACCTATTCTTAGACATTTTCAAGCAAGTTTAAAGCCAATTAAGTAAAGAAAAATTAAATAAAGATATAAGTATAGTTAGTGGTTAGTAGTTGATGGTTGAAATTCTATGGATTTTATCATTAAATTACTTACTACTAACTTTTTTATTTTTCAATAAATTTTGTGAAACATTTTTTGTTTTACACCTTGGTTATAACTATATATTTGGCAATAATCTGAGAATATAACTTAGAGTAAAATTATTGTAGGTAAAATTACAAAAAATAAAAAAAGAGTTCCTCTAGATGTGGGAAATCTCTATTTTATAAAAACCTACAGCAACTTCACACTATCCTTTAGATTGAATTTGTTGACATACTATGATGGCAGTGCTATACTTGATTTATACTAATAAAAAACTAAATACTATGACTATTGGTTTGATGTATGTAATTACATCAATTAAAAGGGAAGTTGGTGAAAATCCAACACGGTCCCGCCACTGTTAAAGTTAATAAAGCTTCATTGCCACTGTGCTGATGCATGGGAAGGGAAGTTTTATGTTTATACTTAAGTCAGGAGACCTGCCAATAGTAGATGCGCTGTTATTTCCACGAGGATGGGAAGGTGTTATAAAAATTGAAGTAATTTTTCAATTTGACTATAATACCCTTTTGATGAAAAAGGGTTTTGTTTTTAGTGAAAATAACTAGCACATAGGCTGGTTTTTTTATTTTGTCAAATGGGAAAGGGAGGGATATATGGTGATTAAAAAATTTTATGCAAGTTTGAATATATTATATTTAAAGATGTATCAATATGAAAAATATATAAGAAAAGATTTCATAGATGATATTATTGATCAAATAAATAAAGACTTGGAGTTAATTGAGAAAAAATATGCTGAAGAAATGGATATATGTTCAATAACATTAAGTGATATTTTTTCAATGAGTGTTATCAATACTGCATTTAATCATGATTTAGGCACTGAAATCATAGAGACTCAACTGTATTGTGACTTGAACAAAGTAAATAAGTTGAGAAAAGAGATTTTTAAAGCACCTTATAAGCTTGTTAGTTAAATAATTACATAAATTTTTAATATCATTCATTAAGAATCCTTTTGATGTGTTAAGCATTAGCAGAAAGGATTCTTTATTTTTATAGAATATTTTGGTTGGTATAAATATATAGTTTTTGGTTGGAGACATTTATTAGATTAATTATTATAATAAATATGTGTAAGAAATGAGAAAGGGGATTTATATTTCAGTAAATACTATAATAGGGGGGTAAAAATGTTTGGATTTTTAGCACATGGATTTATGTTGGGATTAGCCTATGTGGCACCAATAGGAATGCAGAACCTTTATGTAATAAATACTGCAATTAGTGAAGAAAAAGTAAGGGCATATAAAGTTGCACTTATAGTAATTTTATTTGATATTTCCTTGGCATTGGCATGTTTTTTTGGTATGGGTTTATTGATGGACAGGTCTCAATTATTAAAAACAATAGTATTATTGGTTGGAAGTTTAGCAGTTATATATATTGGTATAATACTTATAAAAAGTAAACCAGAGACTAATAATGAAATCGATACAAATAAGTCTTTATTGCAGATAGCATCCACATGTTTTGCAGTTACTTGGCTCAATCCTCAAGCATTGATAGATGGCTCATTGCTTTTGGGAGGATTTAGAGCTTCTCTTCCTGTAGAGGGTTCAAGGCTTTTTATATTAGGGGTTTGTCTGGCATCATTTTTGTGGTTTAGTGGATTAACCACTATAGTTTCAATATTTAAGAATAAATTTAATGATAGAGTGATAAAGGTAATTAATATTGTATGCGGTAGTATTATTATATATTATGGCTTGAAGTTGGGTTATAGTTTTATAAGTACATTTTTTTAGATTTTGACTTATATTGAGCAAAAACTATTGTATACTAATTAAAAGATTGTTTGAGCAGTATTTCGCTTCAGAGGTGATATAATGACAAATATAAATTGGAAACCAAATAGAGATTTAGATATACCTGTTTACAGACAAATAATAGATTATATTAAAGATAAAATATCTGATGGAGAGTGGGACGTAGGATTTAAATTACCAACCCAAAGACAGTTAGCAACACTATTCGATGTAAACAGGAGCACAATTATTGAGGCATTAGATGAGTTAAAGGGAGAGGGAATAATAGAATCTAGAGGTAGTGGGGGTACTATTATTGTTAATAATACTTGGTCATTATTGACTTCTACACCACCCCCAAATTGGTATGAATATATAGAAGCAGGTATTCACAGGCCTAATTTGCCTACTATTCAGCTAATAAATAAGTTAGAGTATCACCGTGATATAATTAGATTGGGGACAGGAGAGTTATCTCCAGAACTATTTCCACGGGAAATGTTCAGTGAGGTGTTAATGAAGATATCAAAGAAAATATATTCTCTGGGGTATGAAGAGCCTAAAGGGCTATTGTATTTGAGAAAAGTATTGAGTGAGTATCTAAAGAGATATGGCATATATGTTTCCCCAGAATCTATATTAATAGTTTCTGGTTCTTTACAGGCTCTACAATTAATATCTTTGGGCATTTTGCATCCTGGTTCTAGGGTATTTATAGAAAATTTATCTTATTTAAAGTCTCTTCATGTTTTTCAGTCTGCTGGAATGAATTTAAAGGGAATTTCAATGGATAATCAAGGTGCGATACCCAATGAAGTTGTATCGAGAAATAGAAATAATATGGCACTTCTATATACAATACCCACATTTCACAATCCAACGGGAATAACTATGACAAAAAAGAGACGGGAAGAGATATTAAAAAGGTGTGAAAGTGAAAGGGTGCCTATTATAGAAGATGATGTATATAGAGAACTTTGGTTAGATAAAGAGCCTCCAAATGCTATAAAAAGTATGGACAGCAAAGGAATAGTATTATATATGGGAAGTATATCAAAGTCATTGTCGGCAGGATTGAGGATAGGGTGGTTAGTGGGACCAGAATCAGTTATAGAAAGACTGGGAGACATAAAGATGCAGACAGATTATGGATCTAGTTCTCTGGCACAATGGGCATTAGCACACTGGATTGACAGTGGGTTATATGATGAATATTTACATCAAGTAAGGAAAGAGTTGAGGATTAGAAGAAAAGTAGCACTTGAAGCCCTTGACAAATATTTTTCAGATATAGCTACTTGGCAAAAACCAAAGGGTGGATTTTATATATGGACAAAACTTAATAAAAAGGTGTCAATAAACAACTTGTTTTCTGAAGCATTAAAAGAAAATTTGTTGATAAATCCTGGAAAGATATATGGTTTTTCCAATAATCAATATTTAAGGATTTCATATTCATATGCTTCATTGAGTGATTTGGATAAAGGATTAAAGAGGCTTGCATTTTTAGTAAAGAAAGCTAGTAAATAAAAATGGAGGGATGATTTATGTTAGATATTTTAAAAAAGAGGAGGAGCATTCGGAAATTTAAAACAGAGAAAGTTGAAAGGGAAAAAATAGATAAATTAATGAAGGCAGCCCTTTTATCACCAAGTTCAAAAAATAAGAAGCCTTGGGAATTTATTATTATTACAGATGAGAGCATATTAGAAAAGCTTTCCAAAGCTAAAGAACATGGAGGATTATTTTTAAAGGGTGCACCATTGGGCATTGTAATTTTAGGAGATGAAGAAAAAAGTGATGTATGGGTAGAAGATACTTCTATTGCATCTATACTTATTCAGATGGAAGCAGAATCTATAGGACTTGGCTCATGTTGGATACAAATAAGAGAAAGACAACATGGCTTGGGAAAAACAGCAGAAGAATATATTCAACAAATATTAAATGTGCCTAAAAATAAGAGGATAGAGTGTATTATTGCAGTGGGATATCCCGATGAACAAAAATCTCCCCATACTGAAGAAGAATTGAGATTTGACAAGGTATATATGAATAAGTATAGGATATAATTAGGGTATAAAAAGATAAAAAAGTTAGTAGCTAGTAGGTATTAGTTATTAGTTGATGGTGGGAATCCTTAGGGATTCCTATTTTTATATAGATAAAATATTCACATTTAAGTAAAGGGTACTATTTACCAATAGAAATTAATATTATAGAATACTGTATGTTGTCATTGGGAATTCTTACCTGCTAGATAGCTGCATTATCAAGTAATAATTATTTTTATAGAGCTACATAAAACAAAAGATAAAGTACATAAGAAGTGGAGGTGTATTAATGTTTAAGATATTTGGCGATAAAGAATCAAAAATGGTTACATATGAGGATGCTATAAAAACCATAAAGACAGTAACAAATGCATTCATTGGACTTGCCATGATACAATTTCTATTTTTAGTAGTATTTTTACAGAATTATGGTGCTATTTTAGATGTTTTAGTGTTGGTGATATTGTCATTAATATTAAAGAAGTTTCCAAATATGCTGTGTGCAGTATTGTTATTTTTACTTAGCTTAGGTGGATTGATAGTGACGGCTATGAATAAATTTGGTATGGGTCAAGGGGGAAAGAATATATATTTAGCATTGTTATTGGTAGTTATTAGTATGAAGGGCATTAAGGCTACTTGGCTTATTAGAAAATTTAAAAAAGAAGCTAAGGCTGAGGTGTAAAAGATAACGGAATAGTGTTTTGGTATCTATAGATAATGAAAAAAACATTTTTTTTATTATAGCATAGGATAGTAGTAAATATGGAATTTTAAAAGGAGAGTAATATTATGAATTCTATGGTAGTATCCTTTGCTAGAGGAGATGTAAATGGTGATAGAATCCCAGATAATGTATATCTTACAGGAACTAAAACTCCCGACAGTCCCTTTGTACAAAATATTAACCTTGTAATTCAAGACGGAAGAACAGGTATGATTGATCGCATTCCCCTTGAGACTGATGCAGGATATAATCCAACACTGACTTTAAGAGATTTTACTGGAGATAGAGTGAAAGATATACTGATAGGTATTAACTCAGGAGGAAGTGGAGGAATTATGTATTATTACATCTATTCATATTTAATGAATAGACCTAGGTTATTGTTCGACTACAATGTATTCAATGAAACATATAAATATGATGTTAATTATAAAGATTATTATAAGGTTGAAGTAGTAAATGTTACAAATCAAATCAAATACTTGATTGACATATCCAACAAAGGAAAGGATTATTTAGATGAAATATATGATGACAATGGCAAACTAAAAAGGCCTATAGAAGGTTTTGTAAATCCCATAAGTGGTCTTTACCCAGTAGATTTTGATTCCGATGGAGTATATGAGCTGCTAATTTATCAAAGGATTGCAGGTAGATATAATGCAGATGCTTTGGGATATATCCAGACAACTTTAGATTGGGATAGGGATAAATTTAGCCTATGGAATCAAGATTTAGCTATTTTTGGAACAGAAATATGAAAAATAACACGGAATATTCCGTGTTATTTTTTATATTAACCCCAATACCTTTACACCTTGAGCTACAATAAAACATAATACAATGCCTGTAATAGTTGGTATTATTAACGATAACCCAGTCCATTTCCAACTCTGAGTTTCTTTATGAATAGTCCACAGAGTTGTGCCGCAGGGCCAATGATTTAAAGAGAACAACATTACACAAACAGCGGTTAACCAAGTCCATCCGTTATCAATAAATAATTGTTTCATTTCATTTAAACTTTCTAATTCCAACATAGCACCCTTAGACATATAGCTCATTATTAATATTGGAATAACTATCTCATTAGCAGGTAAACCCAGAATAAATGCCATTATAATATATCCGTCCATTCCAATAAGTCTTCCAAAGGGGTCTAAAAATTCAGCACAATGGGTTAGGAGGCTTATATTATTAATAGATATATTTGCCATAATCCATATAACTAATCCAGCAGGTGCTGCAATTATTATAGCCCTTCCCAATACAAATAGAGTACGGTCAAATATGGAATGCACAATTATCCTTCCAATTTGAGGTTTTCTATAAGGGGGAAGTTCCAATGTAAATGAGGAAGGCAGACCCTTCAAAATTGTTTTAGATAATATTTTAGATATAAATAGAGTGATTAATACGCCTAGTATAATAGTAGCTAATACTGCTAAAGTAGCTTTAACAGAACTAAATGTACCACTAGTACCAGCTATAAAGATAGTGGCAAGGGCAATAAGTGTGGGAAATCTACCATTACATGGGACGAAATTATTAGTAATAATTGCAATTAACCGTTCTCTGGGAGAATCAATGATTCTACAGGAGATAATACCAGCAGCATTACATCCAAACCCCATACACATGGTTAATGCTTGCTTTCCATGGGCGCACGCTTTTTTAAAGAAATTGTCTAAATTGAAAGCTACCCTTGGTAGATATCCTAAATCTTCAAGTAGAGTAAATAATGGAAAAAATATAGCCATTGGGGGAAGCATTACTGATATTACCCATGCTAAGGTACGATAGCAACCCAATACTAATATATCATGTATCCATATAGGGGTACCCATATTGTTGAGCAATATACTTAATTTACTTTCGACCCAGAAGAGTCCATTGGCTAACATAGCTGATGGAACATTGGCACCTTTAATAGTAATCCAAAATACAATACCCAAAAGTGCTATCATAATGGGAATGCCTAAAAACCTAGAGGTCAGTATATTATCAATCTTTCTATCCAATTGATTATAGGATTTATTATTAAAATGGACAACCTCATTGCTAATATTTTCAGCTGTCTTTACAATGCTTGAAACTATATAATCTCTTAAATTATCCTTAGATATATTTTTTTCTTGTAATTCAGTATTGATGGTTTGTAGATTTTGTTCTAATAATTTATTTTTAGATAGGTCAAAATTGAGATATTTATTCATTGATGCCAATATAGAATCATTTCTATCTATTAGGCGAAGGGATGCCCATTTACTATTAATTTTATTATCTACTAAATTATTAACATGCTCTTCTATTAATGCAACAGATTTTTCTATTGTATCATTGTAGATTATTGTTTTGGGATTAGTTTTGATATCTCCATTGGCTACTTTTTCTACTGTATCTTTCAACTCTTCTAATCCTTTACCTTTTCTTGCGATAGTGCCCACCACTGGGACTCCCAGGAGCTCACTTAATTTATCAAGATCCAGATGAATTCTCTTTCTGGTAGCTTCATCCATAAGGTTTACACAAACCACTACTTTGTCTGTAATTTCCAATATTTGAAGAACTAAATTGAGATTCCTCTCTAAACAGGTAGCATCGGTCACAACTACTGTCGCATGGGGATTACCGAAACAAATAAAGTCTCTAGCTATTTCTTCTTCCACTGAATTTGCAAGCAAAGAGTATGTGCCAGGTAAATCTACTATGACATGATTTTTATTATTATGGATATATTTACCTTGAGCATTGGTAACAGTCTTGCCGGGCCAATTTCCTGTATGCTGTTTAAGTCCTGTGAGAGTATTGAACACTGTGCTTTTACCAGTATTAGGATTACCTGCCAGTGCTATTACAATATCATCAGATGAGTCTAATTTTACTTTGAAACTTTCTTTTAGAGTGTTTAATCCTGTTGATTGACTTGTTAAACCCAATTATAAGACCTCCTTTAAATTGATTCAACGAAAATTTTTGAAGATTCTTCTGATCTTAGAGCTATTACAGCACCTCTAATTTCATATGCTATGGGATCGCCAGCAGGGCTTTTAGTTAAAGAGGTGATAGTTGTATCTTGAATTAAACCTAAATCTAACATTCTTCTGTGGGAATTTCCTTCCGCTATAATTTGTTTTACTTTACCAAGAGAACCAATAGGCAACTGATTTAATGGAATTAAATTTTTATTCATAAGAAAAATCTCCTTTTTTCAATAATTTTTTATTTGTTTGTTTCATAAGTTAGTTATAGGAAACTTTATTTCCTATAACTAATAATTAAGATATGCAAAAATGTTTATATTTGTTATATGTAAAAGTAAAAAAATAAGGGAGAGATGAAAGAATTGAAAAAAGATAAGGAGTTTTACACAGTTCGTGGATATCAAATCTTAAATGCAGAAAGTAAATTATTAACTTCTAGTATGGAAGATTATCTAGAAATGATATATAGAATTTGTATAGAGGAGGATTATGTAAGGATTAATCAATTGGCTAAAAAATTAAATGTACGTCCTCCATCGGCTACTAAAATAGTACAGAAGCTAAATAGGTTAGGATTAGTAGCATATCAAAGATATGGTATTGTCCAATTGACCAAAGAGGGAGAAGAAATAGGTAAATTTTTATTGAAGAGACATATAATTATAGATGAATTCTTAAAAAATCTAGGAATAGAAGAGACTAGGCTTAAAGACACAGAAATGATAGAACATGATATAAGTCTAAATACATTGGAAAGTATATATTTATTGAACAAATTTTTAGCTATGAACCCATATATATTAAAGAAGTATTATATTTTCAAAGAGAAATTTTCGGAAGATATGCAGATATTCTAGTTTATATGAAGAAACTCAAATTTTTTTGCCCTTTTATCAATTTATATAGTGTATTTTAATTATAAAAAAATAGGTGTAACTTTTATACTGTTTCATCGAATAAAGGGTGAAGGAGTGATATAAATGGAAATTAATATTAAAAATCTAAATAAATCATATAAAGGGGTAAAGGCTCTAAAGGATATAAATATAAATATGAAAACACCGGCTATGATAGGGCTTGTAGGTCCAAATGGAGCAGGTAAGAGTACCCTTATGAAGATTTTAGTAGGACAAGCATTGCCTACTTCAGGAAAAATCACAGTTGATGGTAAAAATCTATATAAAAACTTTAGATATTTAAAGAAAAGGCTAGGATATTTGCCCCAAGATTTTGGATTGTATGATGAACTTTCAGTTTACGAGTTTTTAGATTATATGGCTTGTTTAAAAGGAATAACGAAAAATAGGAAAAGAAGAGTTCAGCTTTGCATAGAGGAAACAAATTTAGAACAGAAAAGCAATGCAAAAATAAAGACTCTTTCTGGGGGGCAAAAACAAAGGGTTGGTATAGCACAGGCTATGCTAAATAATCCAGAACTTTTTATAGTTGATGAGCCTACGGTAGGATTAGATCCAGAGGAGAGAATAAAATTTAGAAATCTTTTTTCAAAGGGTTCCAAAGATAAGGTAGTTATATTGTCTACCCATATAATCGAAGATGTACAATCTATATGTAATTATCTAATAGTATTGAATAAAGGTAAAATTTTGTTTAGTGGAATTCCTAGTGAATTGGTAAAGAAGGCAGTAGGACATGTAGGGATGGTAGAGATAGGCAATGATGAAGACAAGATTATAGAAGAAAATTTCAAAATTATATCTACTGTAGTTACTCCTGAGGGTATCAAATATAGGATTGTGGGAGAGGAACTTCCAAATTACTGTACAGAAATAACACCATCTCTTGAGGATGCCTATGTATATTGTATGCTTAAGGAAGGAGCGCTATTAGATGAATAATTTAAAATTGTTCAGAAATGAAATAAAATTTTTTGTAAAATCTAAATTAATATTATCTATGATTGGATTAAATATATTGATTTCCCTATGGGGTATAAACTCTATAAATAATTCCAATGAGATGTTTTTACATAATATGAGAAAAACTGCCATGACCATGGGATTAGGTACTGCAAGATATGGGGCTTTAAGTGGTGTATTGATATTTGCGATGTTAGCAGTATTTATATTGAGTAGAGATCTACGAAAGGAAAGTAGGTGTATTATAGATTCAAGTTTAGACTATGCTAAATTAAACTTAATTAGGATAATAACATTGATCTTTTATAGTGTTATCATGACTTTAATACTACTTATACTATCATTTGCAATGCAAATATTTATATTTAAAATTCCAATAGATATCTCCATATACATCTATTGCTATGGCACAATTTTGTTTCCCGCCATACTATTTTCCATATTACTAAGTAGTGGTATATACATGATTAGTGACAGTATGGATATAACCTTTATATCTATATTGGTTCTGTTTTTTATTAATATATTTTCTAAGAACTATCTACTATCATGGGTGCATACTGTGATACCAGTATTTTCTGATTTCGCAGGCATAAGACCAGTGGGCAAACTAATTATATACAATAGAATATTATGGCTATTTATATCCAGTGGAGTTTTTATATTGGGATATATAAGTAGAAGGAGATATGATGAAAACCTATTTAGTTCCTTTAGGATGAATATAAATAGTAAAATACCTGTTTTATTATTTATATTTTTTGTAATTAGTAGCATATTTATTTGGTCTAAGGAGCCATATATGAAGACATATCCATCTATGACTGCAAATTCAGAAAATATAGATGAAGATATAAGTCTAAAGGAAATTATTGCAGATGTGGAATTGGATAGTGAAGATGAGAGTATGTCAGCCCATTTGTCCTATGGGTTTGAGAATATAAAAAATGCTAATTATATCAGATTCGATACAAATGAAGGGTTAAATATAATAGATATAAAAGTAAACAATAAACAGGGAAGCTATAAAAAGATAGAGAAAACCAATCTTGTTGAGATAGATATTCCAAAGGATAAGCATATAGATATCGATATATATTATAACGGTAAAATAAAATATGATGCGCCATGGGCAATTGGAGGATATATATGTGAAGATAGTGTATACCTACTAGAGAATTCCAATTGGATATTTAGACCTTTAACAGACAGAAAAGACTATGTTGAGGTTTCAGGTTCTATTACTGCCCCTAAAAAATTAACTGTGGTTACACCGGGTAAAACAACAGGTATAGAACAGAAAAATGCAAAAAATAAATGGAAGTATGCTATGAAATCTTTTAATACTGATATGGCAGTTTTTGCAGCTGAGTATGAAAAGACAGCCTTTGAAGTAAATGATGTAGAAATTGAATTTTACTATAGTCCAAAACATAAACGGTATATAGAAGATAAGGAAATTGGAAGTCTAATAAAGAATATGGTTCAATTCTATAGTGCAAAATTCGGTCCATATTATAGTAAAGAACTTCCATTGAAGATAGTTGAAACATCTGTATATAAACCTGGAGGACATTCTTCTGCAAATGTGATCACCTTTGCAGAGTATATGGTCAACAGGGAATTTGATATGCATGACTATGTATTTGTACATGATGTGAAAATAATTGCCCATGAAATTGCACATCAGTGGTGGGGAAGTGCTGTGGAATGTGTACAAGAAATACCTTGGAGTAATGAAGGTATAACTAATTATTCTTCATATAAATATATAGAAGAAGAATTTGGAAAGAATTTAGCATATTCCAATTTAAGTATGTGGGAAAATGCCTATGAAAGATCTAATAAGGGATATTATATGATGAATCCTGAAGAAATGAAGAATTTGAAACAAAGTTATAGGGATAGTCTTCAGATGCAAAAAATAAAAGGACAAGTTTATTATGAAATGCCTCTTAAACTACTAAAGGGAGAAGAAATATTGGGTGAAGAGGTATTTCTGGAGAATATATCGAGAATTTATAGAGAATATTTTTTAAAAGAGTTAACATATGATGATTTTCTTGAACAGATGGGATTAAATAAGGAGATGATATCCATTGAATAATATAAATTTATTAAAGTATGAGATACGTAGGATTATGTATAATAAAAAATATTTCTATATGATTTTAATATTATCATTGCTTACTATAGATATATTAATGAGACTTATAATAAGTGGAACATATAATACAGCTCCCTTTTCTAGGTGGAGTTATTCGGAGTTTATAGCTCTTATTACACCATTGTTATTAGTTATATTAGTACTTTTATGTATATCAGTTTTTGATGAGAGAGAAATGGCAGTAAGGAAGGTTATTTCGGCTACTCTCTTTTCTCAGATAGAATATTATTTTCTAAAGGGAATTTCAATAGGATTGGTATTTATACTTACTGCATTGATACCAATAATAATGAGTTTTATATATTATGGGGTACTATTTAATTATTATGACTTTACTGTATTTATAAAACCCATATTATTGTTTTTATTACCTCCATTTATATTTGTATTGGGAATAGCTATGGTTATGGGCAAAATAAATGTAAAGCTATTGTATTTTATGATTCCAGTGATTTATTTTAGTTGTGCAATGAATTTTGGTTTTCCTATATGGATAGATATATGTGGAAATAATTTTATATCAAGCCATGGCCTTTATCTTCAAGTAAATTTTTTTAATAATGGAGAGATTCCATATAATATGCCATTGAATTTTATTTATAGTAGGATTATATTAATTATATCTGGTATAGGATTGTTTTTATTTGCAGCTAAAAAATTGGATCGTATTCAATGACTTCTATAGTATATTTAAGTTTTATATGCAAAGGAGGGGACATAAGTGAATGAAGATAAAGTTTTAATGACAAAATTCCAAAATGGAGATAAATACAGCTTTGAACAATTAATATTAAAATACAGAAATACGGGAATCTCCTTTGCAAAGAGGTTTTTACACGATAGATATATGGCTGAAGATGTGGTACAAGAGAGTTTTGCCTACATATACGTCTATAGAGACAGATATAACGATAAATATTCTTTTAAGACATATTTATTTACTATCATAAGAAATAAGAGTATTGATTATATAAGAAAAGAAAATAGAATTGTGCTATATAAAGATGACAGTTTTGTTGATCTCAATAGCCCTGAAGAGAGGGTTATTGAAAAGGAAGATAAGGACTTGTTAAATATAAGTATAAATAAATTAAATGACAGTTATAGAACTGCTATATATTTAATAGATTATGAAGGCTTTAAATATAAAGAAGCTGCAAAAATCATGGGAAAAAACCTTGCTCAAATGAAAATATTGATTTATAGGGCTAGAAAAAAATTGAAATGTCTACTTGAAAAGGGGGGGTATTGAAATGAAACCAATAAATGAAAGGGAAAGGGAGTTTATTGATGGTGTTTGGAATAAGGTTAGATATCTGGAATATCAGAGAAACATAAAAGAAGATATGATAGAGGACATAAAAAGATTAAAGCAAAAAAGACTTAAAATTATAGGTATATTTATTCTTGGGGCTATAATTATTTTAATGGCTGGCTTTGTGAATAAAGAATTTAGTATGGGACTGATGTCTATTATGGGAATTTATTTATTAGGATTTAGTAGCTATTATGAAAATTATTTAAGTTTAGATATAAAAGAAAATAGAAGTGCTAAATCTTAAGGGTGGTGTAAAAATGTTTTGGAATCTAGTTGGAAAAGAAATAAAATATCAGTTGAAAAGTATGACATTTTATGCATTTTTAATAGTTGTAATACTTATGTATATGACGCAATTTCAGCCACCTAATAAATATAATCCTTTAAAGCCTATCCCTAGTAATTTAAAAGAAAGTAACGAGACTATTATATCGGCAGATAAAGATAGTATTATGAATAGTGTGTTTTATCATATGGAATATAATATTAATAATGGGGTAACTTTGAAGTACAATACTTTTTCTAAGAGATGGGTTCCATTGTCTGAATTAGAGAAGTCAATTATGGAAACAACAAAGAATAAAATTTTTAGAGATGAAGTAGATGAAAGAGGAAATGTAATAAGTTTAGTTTCATATGATGAATTCATAGAATTAACTAAAAAATTAGATGATAAATTAGGAAGAAATAGCATCTATGATATAAAACGGTTATCTGAAGAAGAATGTATGGATGATTTAATATTGCATTATGGATACAAAGATATAAAAGATCCAAATGAAAAAATAGATGCAATTTATGATTATATGACGAATATTTTAGCAACAGGAAGATATATTGAAATAGGGATATTTTCTAGTGAATATGAAGATTTATCTAATACTCAAAGAAAGGCTATTGAAATAGCTATGGAAAGGATTAGCTCTAACGGAATAGATGAATTTGACAATCTAAATACTAATATAAAATACAATGAAATAGAGAGAATTTTAGATGATTTAAATAATAAAATGGGAGGAAATACTGAATTTGCTAAAAATGAAAGGAAATATATATATCGCAAAAGGCTCTCCTATGAAGATGCGGAAAAAAGATTTGGTGAGATCATAAATAAGGATAAAATAACTAATGCATATGCTAGATATTTTTCTGATTATATGGGACTTACAGCGGGATTTTATGCTATATTTATAGCAGCATTTTTATTTTCAAAAAGGCAGAGGCAAAAGATGGATGCTTTAATAAATAGAGATAAAACATCTATAAAGACAGTTATTTTATCTAAATATATAGGAGTATGTATTTGCATACTTTTATGTTATGTATTGGTTGCAACCCATGCTACATATAGATTTTACCTTATATCTTCAAATTTCAATTATACTGTGGATTTATTTGCTTTTTATAAATATATATTTATTTGGGTATTGCCCACGGTAATGTTTACTATTGCGATAGGTATGCTATTGTCAATTGTTTTAAATAGACCCATATTGACTATAATTATACAGGGAATTTTATATGGGGTTTCAGTACTTCCTCTTAAGGGAGACTATGGATTATCAAAATTCATGATTAGGTTTAATGTATTGGGATATTATGAGGATTATATCAAATGGCAGCCACAGATTATTAGAAATAGAATTTTTTATACTGTTTTATCTATAGGCATTGTTATATTTACTATATATATATGGAATAAAAGGTATATGAAAAAAGTTGTCAATTGATAAACATAGATTTAGAATTATTGTATGTCTTGTTTAGAATATATATATTTGGGTAAAAGATAAAAAGTATTTAAAGACATTATAGGTTTTTAATTTCTACATTTATTAATATTTTAAAAATTAAAGTTTGATACCTATATTATTGATAAGATTAAAAAAAGGTGGGGTTTATTGTGATGTGGAAAGATAAATATAAAGTTGGTATAGATTTAATAGACCAGCAGCATCAAGAGCTTTTTAACCGTGTATCTGAATTTATTAGGACTGTTGAAAATGAAGATAGTTGGGAAAAAAAATTAAATAAGGTAAAAGAGACCATGGATTTTATGCAAAAGTATGTAGTAATCCATTTTGATCAAGAGGAGGCATATCAAAGAAAGATTGATTATCCAGATACCCAAAAACATAAGCAGATTCATGAAGAGTTTAAGGGAGTAGTAAATAATTATGTTAAACTATTTGAAGAGGAAGGTTTTACAGAGGAGAAGATACAGGAATTTAGTGCTAAACTGATGACCTGGTTAATTATGCATGTAGCACAAACCGACCAAAAAATAGGGGATTATGTAAAGAATAAAGGAGGAGAAATTCTATGAAATCAGAGTATGTAAACTCCTTTTATAAAGCAACTAAGGATGTATTTAATCTAATGCTTGATATAGATACTGAAAGAGGAGATTTAAAAGTAGTAGAAGGCATGGTAAGTAGTAAAGATGCCAATGTAATTTTAGGAGTTACAGGAGATCTTAAAGGTACAATTCTATTTAGTTTTCCTAAAGAGATGACTTTAGAAATGGTAAAGATTATGTCTGGAATGCCAATTAAAAAAATTGATAATTTTGTATCCTCAGCATTGGGAGAAGTAGCCAATATAATCGGTGGGAATGCACTGACTATATTAAATAATAATGACTATATATGTGATATAGTACCACCACAAATTTTTATAGGAGAGTATAAATCATATTCTATGGCCAATGAGAGGGCATTATTTTTACCTTTAAAGACCCCTATTGGAGAATTTGATATTAATATATATTTAAAAGAAAATTAGCATGTTATTATTTTCTACCTAAGTATTCTTCTAAGGTAATATTTTTAGCAGTTATATCTTTAGCAGTTTCATTTCCTACATATCTAAGATGCCACGGTTCATATTGATATCCTGTAATGGATTCTTTACCTTGAGGGTATCTGATTATAAAACCAAATTTATGGGCATTTTTTTTAATCCATTTCCCTTCTTTGGTTTTTCCAAAATTTTGTGTCAAACTGAAATTTACTGAACGACTAGTTATATCCATAGCTAGTCCAGTTTGATGTTCACTCTGTCCAGGTTTGGCACTAAATTGATTTGCAGTTTCAAGTCCATGTTTATTAACATTGGAATTGAATATTGTATTTTGTCTGTCGTAGGATCTGTAGCCAGATACTGCATATAAGTCAATATTTTCTCTTTTTCCTTGTACAAACAGCCTTTCTAGGGCCAATGCAGCGTCTTTTCTCATTAGTTTTTTTGGGTTATATTCTTTAAATGGAAAAGAAACATTTGGTATAACAAGATTTTTTGGTATATAATCTGATGAAATGGAATTATTTTTATTTACTAAAACTAAGATATCACTGAGATTTGATTTAATATTATTATTAAGTAGTTCTTGCTCTAAATAATTTTTAGTATTAGGACCATATATCCCATCATCAGCTAAATTCTTGTATTGATTTTGAAATCTGAGCATAGCTGATTTAGTATTAGGTCCATATATCCCGTCTACTGCCAAGTGATAACCGATTTTATTTAGTGCTCTCTGTATATTTTTTATCTCATTTCCTTGATGTCCAATATGAATAATGTTATCAGGCAAACTGTTTATTATTTTTATTATCTCTTTAGTAGGTATATATATAATTTGATTGGGATAGATTAAGTTAGTTTTTAAATGGTTAAAATCTTTTAAATGCTTAACTGTTATGCCAAATTTTTTAGCAATTTTAAATAAGCTATCTCCTGACTTTACTGCATAATTATTTGTAGCTTCAGTAGGGATAGGATTACTATGTGTACTGGCTTCAACATTGATAGAACTGAAAGGAATGGATGCAATTAGTAAAGAACCAAGCATAATATTGATTGTTTTTATTCTTAAATTTGGAATTTTGTATTCTATATAATTTTTAATTTCTTTTTTAAAGTCTTTAACTTTTTCCTGTTTGTTTGACAAAAATTCCATTGAGGTCTCATCGTATTGTCTTTGTAGATATAGTTCAACTATGTATTCATCTTCAACTTTAATTATTTTATGATTTATAAATATATTCATTTTTTTCACCTCCATTACTTTTTATTATGCATTGATATAGAATGAATTATACTAAATACTATTTAGCCTATTTACTTATGTATATATAGATGATATAACTAATATGGTAGTCAATTTTTATAATGATTTATTGCATAAATATATTGTACTAGGGGGAGCTATGGTGGTATTAAAAGGAATTCTTATTGGAATATTTGTTTCATTGCCTGTAGGTCCTATAGGGCTTTTATCTATTCAAAGGACATTAAATAGAGGGTGGAAGATAGGTTTTCTTTCAGGTGTTGGTGCAGCAGTATCAGATCTAGTTTATTCATCCATTGCAATTTTGGGAATGGGATTTATTGATGATTTTTTAGAAAGAAATAGATATATTATTAATGAAATAACAGGAATTTTATTTTTAATCATTGGAATAAGTATTATTATGAAGGCTGTATGCAATAAAAAAGTAAATACAGAGACAAAAGAAGATATTATACATCCAGCCTTTTCTACATTTTTAATGGGTTTGTCCAATCCCATGACTTTTTTTATTTTTTTGGCTATTTTTACTAAGATAGGTATAGATGTAAATGTAGACAATTTTAAGCAAAATATAGTATTGGTAATTTCGATTTTTTTAGGTTCCTCTATATTGTGGTTTTTCACTTCTAATTTAGTTAAAGAGTCTAAAAAAAATTATAAAGAATGTAGTCTCTCTTTTATAGATAAGATAATAGGTACTATAATAAGTATTTTTGGCATTATGAATTTACTTAAAGGTATAATGAGATTTTAAGTTATATGATTTTGCATATACTAAATACAATAAACATATGAGGTATCATTATAAATAGGGGTGTATATATGAATCAATATATTCGTTTGATAGCACCGCATAGGAAGTTGAAGGATATATCTGATAGTGTGATAAAAAACAAGGGACTATATAAGGAGACCATTGATACAGTTGTGGGAGATTTGAGTACTGGTGTAATTAAAGCTGTAGAAGCTAAAAAAGAGGGTATAGAGATTATAATTACTAGAGGAGGAACAGCTACTCTTATTAAGAATAAAGTAGACATACCAGTTGTAGAAATCAAAGTTACAGGATATGATTTGCTGAGGGCATTAAAGAAATATATAGGTACCCATAAGAAAATAGCAGTTATTGGATATAGCAATGTGATAACAGGTGCTAGAAGTATAGGGGAAATATTAGGACTTGATATATGTTGGTTTAAGATAGATAAGGAATCTGAAGCTATAGATAAAGTTAATGATGCTATAAATTTAGGGGTGGAGGTTGTAGTAGGTGATACTATATCTGTTATGGCAGCCAAAAGTAAGGGGTTGGAACATAGATTTATAATGTCTGGAAAGGAAGCAGTTATCAATGCCATAGAAGAGGCAATAAAGATACATGAAATCTCCATGAGAGAAAGAGAGAAAAGTAAAAGGCTGAAAGCTATCTTGGATTTTTCTCATGAAGGGATTATGTCTGTAGATAGTAAAGGAGTAGTAAATGTTTATAATACAGCAGCAGAGAAGATATTTAACAAGCCTTATAAAGAAGTTATAGGAAAACCAGTCAAAGATATAATACCAAATACTAGATTACCAGAAGTGCTAAAATCAGGAGAAATGGAATTGGGTCGAATTCAAAAGATAAATGATAATATGAATATAGCAGTAAATAGGGTGCCAATAATTATAAAAAATGAGGTAAGGGGAGCCGTAACGACATTTCAAGATATAACTAAAATACAAGAATTAGAACAGAAGATAAGAAAGGAAATATTTAAGAGGGGACTTATAGCAAGGCATACCTTTCAGGATATATTAGGTGTAAGTCAAGAAATAAAGCGTATCATAAAATTGGCAAAAAAATATGCGAAAATAGACTCTACAGTATTGATACTTGGAAAAAGTGGTACAGGTAAGGAGCTTTTTGCACAATCCATACATAATTATAGCAATAGAAAAAAAGGCCCATTTGTTGCTATTAACTGCGCAGCATTACCTAGCAATTTATTGGAAAGTGAATTATTTGGATATGTGGAAGGTGCATTTACAGGAGCAAGAAGAGGTGGAAAGCAAGGTCTATTTGAGATAGCCCATAATGGAACAATATTTTTAGATGAAATAGGTGAGATGGATGCTATGCTTCAGGCCAGAATTCTTAGAGTTATCCAAGAACGTGAGGTTATGCGTATAGGCGATGATAAGTTGATTCCAATAAATGTACGTATTATAACTGCAACAAATAAAGATTTGAAAGAAGAAGTTATAAATGGTAATTTTAGAGAAGATTTATACTATAGATTAAATGTATTGAATTTAAAAATACCACAGTTAAAAGATAGAAAAGAAGATATCAAGATATTAGTAGATTTATTTTTAAATAAATTTAGTAAAAAATATGGAACTAAAGTTAAAGAGATAGACAATGATATGTTAGAATTTTTTCAACAATATGATTGGCCAGGTAATATAAGGGAGTTGCAGAATGTCATAGAAAAGATATCTGTAATAAGTGATACTAATATAGCTAAAAAAGAAGATTTGGATATAATCATAAGAGAATTGTGTAGTGAAGGTGATAATATAGAACATCAAGATGTATTGCTACAAGGAACTTTAAAGGATATAGAAAAAAGGATATTAATAAAGGTGTTAAAAGAGGAAAATTACAATAAGACAAAAGCTGCTATGAGATTAGGCATAGATAGGGGAACTATAAATAGAAAACTAAAAAACTGAAAAGATGTATATTGCATCGTGACTGATGCAATATACATCTTTTTTTTATAGAGTTTTTTATATTCAATATGGCTATGAGAAGATTATAATATATAGACTTTGAAAATTAGTCGTTTGTAAAGAATTTTGCTTAAAACTAATTAAATGGCATAAATCTTGCTTCTTTATTAAAGTAGACAGAAAATTTAAAAATAAAGGAGGAAAGACAATGGGATTAAAGGCTATAATTGCAAATTCTAAAGACAATGTTGCTACAGCTATTTCTAATATCGTGAAAAAAGAAAAGGTTTCCATGAACCTAGAAGATGATATTGTGGAAATAGTATCAAACCAAGATATACCCTTTGGACATAAGATGTCTCTAAAAGATATAAAAAAGGGCGATGATGTCATAAAATATGGAGAAGTAATAGGAATGGCAACTCAAGATATTAATAGAGGGGATTATGTACACATTCATAATGTTGAAAGCAAAAGAGGAAGAGGAGATTTAACAAAATAGGAGGAGGTATTGGTATGAAAATAATGGGCTATAGAAGAGAAAATGGAAAAATAGGCATAAGGAATCATGTAGTAATACTTCCAACATCTGTATGTTCCAGTGAAACAGCAGTAAGAATCAGTAGAAATGTAGAAGGAAGTATAGCGTTGCCCCATCAGCATGGTTGCTGTCAAGTAGGAGCGGACCATGACCAGACTGTAAGGACTTTAATAGGGCTTGGAAGCAATCCCAATGTGGCTAAAGTATTGGTAGTAGGTCTAGGATGTGAGGGTGCAGAACCTACCTATGTAGCCGATGAAATAAGGAAAACAGGAAAAACAGTAGAGACCATTACTATTCAACAGTGTGGAGGCACATTAAAGACTATAGAGAAGGGAACAAGGATAGCTAGAGATATGGTACAAAGTGTGGCAAATATTCCTAGAGAAGAAGTAGATATGGATGAAATAGTTTTAGGCATAGAATGTGGAGGAACTGATACTACCTCGGGTATAGCTGCCAATCCAGCAGTAGGTGTAAGCTCAGATATCCTTATAAAAAAAGGTGGTACTGCAATGCTCTCAGAGACTACTGAATTGATAGGGGCAGAACATATATTGGCCAAGAGGGCTGTAAATAGAGAAGTAGCTGAAAAATTGATAGAAATAGTGGACAGAACTGAAAAAAGGGCTATGAGTTTAGGCGTAGATATAAGGGGCAGTCAACCTACACCAGGAAATATAGAAGGTGGTGTGATAACTATAGAAGAAAAATCTTTAGGATGTATATATAAGGCAGGCTCTGCACCTATACAAGGAGTATTAGAGTATGCAGAATGTCCTAAAGGAAAGGGATTCTATGTAATGGATACTCCTGGTCAGGATATAGAATCTATTACTGGCATGTTAGCTGGAGGTGCCCAGATAATTATATTTACTACAGGGAGGGGCACACCTACGGGATCGCCAATAGCGCCAGTTATAAAAATAACCGGTAATAGTAATACCTATAATAATATGATAGACAATATGGATATAAATGCTGGAAAAATAATTGATGAACAAGTATCAATAGAGGATTTAGGAAAAGAGATATTTGAAGAGATGGTTAAAGTATGTAATGGTAAAATAACTAAGGCAGAGGCCCTTAAACATAGGGAATTCGGCATATATAAAATAGCCCCCACATTTTAGATAAAGGCAATATTATGTAAAGTACATGGACATGTATTTTACATAATATTTGGAATTACGAAAATAGAATAAATTTTATAATTTATTGAGGAGGAATAAAGTTGAAAATCAAAGAGAATATAGAGAAAATACCAGGAGGAATGATGGTTGTACCTCTAGTTATAGGAGCAATTATTAATACTTTTTTTCCACAATTATTAGAAATAGGAGGATTTACTACAGCTATAGCTAATGGAGCTGGTGCCTTGATAGGTGTGTTTTTAGTATGTATGGGTGCAGGTATAAGTTTTAAGGCAGCACCAAAGGCCATTAAGAAAGGTGCAGCTATTACTTTAAGTAAGTTTATAATAGGAGTTGTAATAGGACTAATAGTAGCTAAATTTTTTGGACAAAATGGATTATTTGGACTTTCTTCTCTTGCTATAATATCAGCTATGACCAATACTAATGGAGGTCTTTATGCAGCGCTTACAGGAGAATTTGGGGATGAAACTGATGTAGGGGCTATAGCAATAATATCTGTAAATGATGGTCCTTTTTTAACTATGATAGCATTGGGAACAGCTGGAATTGCCAGTATACCCTTTAAAGCATTAATAGCAGTTATTTTACCTATAATTGTGGGTATGATTTTAGGGAATTTAGATGCAAAGATGAGAGACTTTTTGACTAAAGGTGGTCCTATATTGATACCGTTTTTTGCATTTGCACTAGGTGCAGGAATCAATTTCCAAATGCTTATAAAAGCAGGATTACCAGGTATATTGTTAGGTATTATAACTACATTGATAGGAGGAACATTTAACATATTGGCTGATAAAGCTACAGGTGGTTCAGGTGTAGGAGGAGCGGCAGCTTCCAGTACAGCAGGAAATGCAGTAGCGACACCAGCAGCAGTGGCAATGGCAGATCCAGCACTTAAATCTATAGCTGCTGTAGCTACTCCACAAGTGGCTGCATCTACAATAACAACTGCACTGTTGGCACCAATCCTTACAACATACATTGCAAAAAGAAATAAAAGACTTAACAAAAAAGAAAATGCTGATTAAATAGGAGAGGATATTGTGACTAATAAATTTATCATTATTGCAGACGATTTGACAGGCTCCAATGATACCGGTGTACAATTTAGTAAAAAAGGTTTGAAAACAGGAGTAGTTACAGACTTTTCTGGTATAAAAGAGGCTATAAATAATTTAGATACTATTGTAATAGATACAGAGAGTAGATTTGATAAGAAAGAAATAGCATATGATAAGGTTAAAGAAGTAGCAAATATAGCAGAAACTGAAGGAGTTAATTATATATATAAAAAAATAGACTCTACATTAAGAGGAAATATAGGCTCTGAAATAGAGGCTGCTATGGAAGGTTTTAATAGTAATCTAGCAATAATAGTGCCAGCATTACCAGAGAATGGCCGTACTACAGTAGGAGGCATACATTTTGTAGACAATATTCCCCTTGAGCAAACGGAGATAGCTCAAGACCCCATTACACCTGTTAAAAATTCCTTTGTGCCAGAAATAATTACATTGCAGACAGATAAAAAAGTGGGAATAATAGGTTTGCAAGATGTAATTAAAGGAACAGAAATATTGAAAAATAAGATCATTAAACTAAATAATCAAGGGTATGAAATCATTGTAATAGATGCTAATAATAAATCTAACCTTAAAGATATAGCAGATACCATTGCCCTTTTAGATAAAAAGATAATAATGTCGGGTTCGGCAGGACTGGCTGAATATTTACCAGAGGCCTTAAACTTAATAGATAGAAATGAGAATAGAGAAGGGACTGTGGTTATAATAGCAGGTAGTGTAAGTGATAATACAAGAAATCAAGTAAATTACCTATCTTCCTATGCCAATATAGAGATTATAGATATAGATATAAAGAGAATGTTTTTGAATCCAGAGGAAGAAAAGAAAAGGATTTTAGAATTAGTAAATAGATGTGTAAAGGAAGATAGAGATATAGTAATAAGAAGTGCAAAGGATAGACAGCAAGTTAAATATGCTAGAGATATAGGTAGAGAAAAAGGCCTTGCCAGCAACAATGTAAGTGATAATATTGCCCAGTTTTTTGGATTATTAACTAGGGAGATATGTAATAAACAAAATATAAAGGGTCTGATGTTAACCGGGGGAGATATAGCTATAAAGACAGCTAAATTTATGGAGGTTTCAGGAATAATAATAGAGGATGAAATATTGCCAGCTATACCCTATGGATATTTCATAAGTGAAAAATTTGGAGAAATACCTATTGTAACCAAAGCAGGGGGATTTGGAAAAGAAGATACGATGATCAAGGTCATAGAGTTTTTGAAGAAAGGATGATAGTTGATGAAAAGGAATGTACCATTGATAGGTGTAACTATGGGAGACCCTGCAGGAATTGGACCAGAAATTATATTAAAGAGTTTTAAAAATACCATTAGGCAACAAAATTATAATATTTTAGTTATAGGTAATATGGATGTAATGAAAAAGGTAAAGGATATTATAGGGATTGAAGATATAATACTAAATGAAGTCCATGATACCGATGAATGTGATTTTAGTGATAATATCTTGAATGTGTTAAATATTGATAATATAAAGATAGATGAATTATTACCAGGAGAGATACAAAAGATGGCAGGGAATGCAGCGTATGAGTATGTAGAAAGGGCAGTAAAGTTGACATTGGATGATGAAATAGATGCCATTTCTACAGCACCTTTAAACAAAGAAGCAATGCATTTGGCAGGACATAATTATCCTGGTCATACAGAAATTCTAGCAAGATTGAGCAATGGAAAAGATTATGCTATGTTTTTATATGATGAAAGCTTAAAGGTGATCCATGTATCTACCCATGTATCATTACTTGAAGCTATACAAGGATTGTCAAAGGATAGGATTGAATCAGTAATAAAACTTGCAGATAGTACTATGAAAAGACTGGGGTATGAAGACCCTAAAATAGCAGTAGCAGGTATCAATCCCCATGCTGGCGAAGGTGGATTATTTGGGGATGAAGAAATATCAACAATAAATCCAGCTATAGAAGAATGCAAAAGTTTGGGAATAAATGTGCAAGGGTCAATTTCTCCAGATACGGTATTTGTAAGGGCAAAGGATAAAGAGTTTGATATTGTAGTAGTTATGTACCATGACCAAGGTCATATTCCCCTTAAATTATTAGGATTCCATAGTGGAGTAAATGTAACTGTAGGTTTACCCATCATAAGGACATCAGTTGACCATGGAACAGCATTTAATGTTGCATGGAAAGGATTGGCAGATGAGAGTAGTATGACGCAGTCTATACAATTAGCAGCTAGATTGATAGGTAAATAGCGGGTAGTATGTGGTTACTAATTAATATGATATTTTTATTAAAAAAAGGAGTTAAATCTCTATAGAGATTTAACTCCTTTTTTTAATAAAAATTCATCTTGTGTTGAAATTAACAATAAAATAATATAGAATATAAATAGAAAATGATATTCATTTTCAATTACATAAAAATTATTGAAAAATATATTTAGGGGGTGAATCATAGTGCATGAATTAATTATATCAGGAATAGCATTTGGTCTATTTATTACTTGCCCAAGAATGGCTGGAATGATGCATATAATCAATAAGCATTCCAATAGCTCTGTACTAAGGACAGTTATAACAGGTACTATAATATCTATTCCCCTATTGTTGATTATGGTGGGGTTTTTTAACCTTTTTGGTATATGGGGAGCTGCTATTTTTTGTGTGTTAACTGATTTTACTGCTGCATTTATTATGAAGGAAATTAGTATCAATGCAGCAATAGAGACATTTATTATAGCATTATTTGTAGTATTGGGAGTGAAGGTAGCACCTATAATATCAAACTTAATAATAGGCTAGTCAAATACATAAATTTTTTTGAGGGTGATTACATATGAAAGATAAATTAGGTTTTACAAGGGAAAATATTATATCTAGTTTAGCCTTTGCCTTTTTTGTTGTTTGTCCAAGAATGGCTGGGATGATGCATGTAATAGAGAGTTATACTAATGTTTCTATGTTGTATACCGTCTTGGTGGGCATAGTTATATCTATACCACTATTAAGATTAATGGTATTTATTTTTGCTAAATCAGGAGTATGGGCTGCACTTGGGTTTTGTGTCTTTACAGACTTAGGTTCTGCATTGATAATGAATGGAATTAATATTAGTGCGACAATAGAGATTCTTGTGATAGCAATTTTTATGGTAATAGGAGTAAAATCAGCACCTCGTATATTAAATATATTTATTAAAAAACAAGAAGATAAAAAAACAGACGAAGAGGAAGAGATGAAAGAGGATAATGAAAGCTATAAAGATGAGGCATATGAAGAAGAGGAATTAGAAGATAGTAGTGTAAAGGAAGATTAAATTTTATAAGTTAAAAATAATTTCAAATAAATGGAGGAATTTAAATGAAAAAAAAGAGTGCTAATTTCAAAACATGTTTGAGGCCTGTACCAGATTTATTGATATCATGTAGAGATAGAGAAGGCAATGACAATGCTCTAGCTGTTGAATATGCTTGTAATTGCAGTTTTGATCCTCCTATGGTAATGGTTGGTATAGTTCCAACACGCTATTCATATCCTATAATCAAGGAAACGGGAGTATTTGTTGTCAACTTAGTGACTGAAGCTCTTAGAAAACAATATAAATATCTTGGAACTCATAGTGGAAAAGATGAAGACAAGCTAGCTAAACTAGGCATGAATATAGGTGAAGGAGTTAAAGTTAATGCACCGTTATTGTTGGATTGTCCTGTAAATATAGAATGTAGTGTTGTAGATTCTATAAAAACTGGTTCTCATGAAATGTTTATAGGCAAGATCAATTATGTACATGCCAATAAAGGTATAGTTGATACAGAAGGGAATATTGATTACTCAAAAATACAATTCTTAAAATTTAGATAAGTATAAAATTGATATTAAAATGAGAAAAAACATAATAATTATCATTATTTAGACTGATGACAAAGGGATAAAAATAGCCAAATCTTTAGAAAGATTTGGCTATTTTAATGCTACTTGTGTCGAATGTTGTAGAAAAACATCGAAAATCATAGAATATTTATTGAAAATATGAATAAATATCAATATAATAAGAGTAAATATTATGAATATTAAAAAGGAGAGTGATTATGAGAAGTATAAAAAGCAAATTAATATTAATTTTTTGCAGTTTAGTTGTAGTATCTACTAGTTTGATTGCGTATTTAGGTTTTGCAAAAAGCTCCAATGGTATGAATGAAGTTCAATATCAAGTATTGAAAGAGAAACTTTCAGCAGATATTAATTCAGCTAATCAATATTTAAAAAATGAATTTGGATATCTAAAACTACAAAATGAAAAATTAGTTGATAAAAATGGTGTCAGTATAGAAGAAAGATATGAATTGGTCGATACAATTTTAAAAGATTTGGGAAATGTCGCCACTATATTTGCAAAGGAAAATAATGACTTTATGAGGGTTATTACGAATATCAAGAAAGAGGATGGAAGTAGAGCGGTAGGTACTTTTTTAGGAGGGGACAGCAAGGCATATAATAGTATTATAAAAGGCAAACGATATGTAGGGGAGGCAGATATATTAGGGGAATCTTATTTGACAGCATATGACCCTATAAAGGATGCGAAAGGCCAAATTATAGGTATTTTATTTGTTGGTATTTCTATGACAGAGGTAGAAGCTCTAATTCAACATAATTTAGATGATATAAGGAATTATTTTTTACTAATAACTTTTATTGTGATTATTTTTTCTATATTAATAGCGTTTTTGGCTGGTAAACATATTACTGATCCCACTAAAATGGCAGTTTCACATATAGATACAATAGCAAATTTTGATCTTACAAAAGATATACCAAATAAATTTACTAATAAAAAAGATGAAATAGGGGCATTGGCAAGGTCGATAAAGTCTATTGAAGATAATTTACGAAATATGATTAAGAAAGTAGGAGATACATCGGAACAAGTAACATCATCATCTGAAGAATTAACTGCTACTACTCAACAGTCTTCTATAGCAGCTGAAGAAGTTGCTAAAACTATATCTGAGATAGCAGAGGGAGCAACAAACCAAGCACAGAATACTGCAGAAGGAGCTGAAAAATTAATAGAGTTAAGTGAACTAATTGAAAAGGATCAACATAAATTAAAGGAGTTGACAATGGCATCGAAAAAAGTAGAAGAATTGGCTAAAGATGGTCTAGGTGTGATGAATAATTTATCTTCAAAAACTAAGGAAAGTAGTAGAGCGGCTGATGATGTATATAATAGCATTATCAAGACTAATGAGAGTTCTACAAAGATAGATCAAGCAAGTAATCTAATAAGTGAAATAACAGAGCAAATTAATTTATTAGCTTTAAATGCAGCAATTGAAGCAGCTAGAGCTGGTGAATATGGAAAAGGGTTTGCAGTGGTAGCAGATGAAATTAGAAAGCTTGCAGAACAATCAACTCAATCAACCAAAATTATTGATGACATGGTCAATGCACTACAAGATAACTCTGATATAGCAGTAAAAACTATGGATGGTGTGGGGGCTATATTAGAAGAACAAGTGAAAAATATGAAAATTACTGAAGAAAAATATCTAGAGATTATCAAGGCAATAGAAAATACCCACAAAATTATACAGGGATTAAATGATTCAGGGCATATAATGGAGCAGAAGAAAAATGAAGTAAATGATACTATAGATGCATTATCGGCATTAGCTCAACAAAATGCAGCTGGAACAGAAGAGGTTTCTGCCTCTATGGAGGAACAATCAGCATCAATAGAAGAAATCACAAATGCCAGTGAAGGGTTAGCAAGACTTGCTCAGGCATTACAAAACTTGATTAGTAAATTTAGAATTTAAGTATTATTGTAACTATTTCTTGACAAATATATATATAAGTATTATCCTATATAACAGAATTAAAAATTAAATATTTCTATTTATCTTTTAGAACTTAGAGGTGCATTATTTAATAGTACAGCAGTGGAGTTAAGCTACGTTGAAGCTGTTGGAAAGGAGATATTGCCGAAATATACAGTTAATTGCTTTAATACTGTATATTGGTCTTGTATAGAATATATCCAAGACTGTCACAAACATTCATTTTGTGGAGCGCTATAGTTTGATAGGAGAAGAAGAGTTGTTTCTATACTTCCTTGCATAAGGAGGTTTAGTAGCGATGATATTAAATTCAAATCCTTAAGCTATTGCTTAAGGATTTTTTTATTTTTAAAACTATAAAGGAATCTATCACAGAATGCTTCTACAAAAAAATGAATAGGATATAGTAAATAGAAAAAGAGGAGGAAAAAAGATGAAAAAAAGTATTACTGTGATAACTATCATAATATGTATGTTTATTACAGGAACTGTATTTGCCGTTGACCCAGAGGTTGCTCAGGCCAATGCAGAAAAGTTTGGTTTTCTTACATTGCTTCCACCATTGGTGGCAATTATATTGGCTTTTGCAACTAAAAATGTGGTATTATCTTTATTTATTGGTGTATTTTCAGGCACATTTTTATTGGGGCTAAATGATCATGGAGTATTTGGAGCTGTTTTTTATGGAGGACTAAGCATAATTGACCAAGTATTAAACTCATTAGCAGACAAATGGAATGCTGGAATAATTCTTCAATGTCTTACTATAGGAGGACTAATAGGATTGGTTACTAAGATGGGAGGAGCTAAAGCAGTTGCAGAATCTCTATCAAAAAAGGCAAAGTCTCCCACTAGTGCACAACTTATTACATGGGTTTTAGGGTTATTTGTATTCTTTGATGATTATGCTAATTCTCTAATAGTTGGGCCAATAATGAGACCTGTGACTGATAAACTTAAAATTTCAAGGGAAAAACTGGCGTTTATAATTGATGCTACAGCAGCACCTATTGCAGGGATTGCCCTTATATCTACATGGGTAGGATATGAAATAGGCCTAATAAAGGATGCGTATGATTCAATAGGTCAAAGTGTAAATCCCTATGGTGTATTTATGTCAACTATACCCTTTAGATTTTATAATATTTTGATATTAGTATTTATAGTTACTACAGCAGTATTATTAAAAGAGTTTGGGCCTATGTACAAGGTAGAAAAAAGAGCGAGGACTACTGGAGAAGTTCTTAGGGAGGGTTCTAATCCTATGGTTTCTAAGGAAACAACAGGGATAGAACCTATAGAAGGGATTAAGCTTAGTGTTTGGAATGCAATTATTCCCATAGGAATACTGATAATATCAGCATTCTTAGGATTTTATTATAATGGATATACTGCGTTATCAGACAACCCTGAGATGATGGAAATAATTAATAATGCACCACTATCTATTGAGGCAATAAGGGAAACATTTGGTGCATCTGATGCTAGTGTAGTATTATTTCAGGCAGCACTATTGGCCAGTATAGTGGCATTAATAATGGGAGTTAAACAAAAATTATTTTCTATAGGAGATGGAATCGATACTTGGATAAATGGTATGAAATCTTTAGTGATTACAGGTGTAATATTATTATTGGCATGGTCAATATCTGGAGTAATTAAAGAATTGGGTACTGCTAAATTTATGGTATCTATATTGTCAGATACGATACCAGCATTTTTGCTTCCATCGATTATATTTGTCTTGGGATCTATAATATCCTTCGCTACAGGTACATCCTATGGAACCATGGGAATATTAATGCCTATTACTATACCTTTAGCCTTTGCCATAGTGCCAGAGCAAAGTTATATTATTATGAATGCAGGGGCAGTTTTAACTGGTGCAATATTTGGAGATCACTGTTCACCCATTTCAGATACAACTATATTGTCATCTATGGGAGCTGCCTGTGACCATATAGATCATATTAAGACTCAGTTGTTTTATGCCATAACTGTTGCTACTATATCAATAGTATTTGGATATATACCAGTTGGACTGGGAGTACCAGTTTATATAGTATTATTAATAGATTTAGTTATGATATTTGCAGTTGTGAACTTCTTTGGTAAGTCTGTAAAGGAAGACCAATTACAAAAATCTATGAGTAAGTAGTAGTGAAAAAGACCAAAGGCTATTTTATTTTGGTCTTTTTCTATTCGCGTAAAGTATAAAATATTCTGAATAAATATGATTATATTGACTTTAGGGATTACATTTTATAAAATCTTTTTATGGTTATTTAAAATTTAATAAGATTCGGATGAAAATAGCGGGAGAGGATAGTGAATCCACCGAAGAAGTGAATCTTTCAGGTATCCATTCTTGGATAGGACCGTTATTGGACGAACCTCTGGAGAGACTCTATTAGAGCACCGAAGGAGCAAGTTGGCTATGGCCAATGAAACTTTCAGGTAAAAAGGACAGGGGAATTTCAAATACAGAATAGAAATTCTATCTAGAGGTCATTATAAATATGACCTCTTTTTGTATTTTTGAGAGTTTAAGTAATTTTCAAATGAACTGTATGAAATTCCTACTAAAATCAAAATTAGGAGGCAAAAATGACAACATTAGTAAGGGTATTTGAAAAAATTGATTCTATTGTATGGGGACCACCATTATTGATTTTATTAGTTGGAACAGGGATTTATTTAAGTTTTAAATTAGGCTTTATACAGGTTATACATTTACCAAGGGCATTAAAGTATATTTTTCAAAAGAATGATGAGGATAATCAGGGAGATATATCTAGCTTTGCATCTCTATGTACTGCTCTCTCCTCAACTATAGGTACAGGAAATATAGTTGGGGTTGCTACAGCGGTGAAATTAGGAGGACCTGGAGCATTATTTTGGATGATAGTAGCAGCATTTTTTGGCATGGCTACAAAATATGCAGAGGGTTTATTGGCAGTTAAATATCGAGTTGTAGATGAAAATGGTCAGATGTCTGGTGGCCCAATGTATTATATTGAAAGGGGATTAAATAATAGCTTTTTAGCTAAGGCATTTGCTTTGTTTGGAATTGGTGTGGCTTTCTTTGGTATAGGAACATTTCCACAAGTAGAGGCAATTACAAGTTCTATGGAAATAGCATTTAGTATTCCAAAATGGTTGACAGGTAGTATATTGGTTTTATTAGTAGCATTGGTAACATTAGGAGGAATAAAGAGTATATCTAAAGTTGCCCAGCTTATAGTGCCTTTTATGGCTGTTCTCTATGTATTTGGAGTATTGTCAATCTTACTGTCTAATATTGAACTTATACCTAGTACAATTTCATTAATAATCAGGGGTGCATTTACTAAAACATCAGCAGTAGGTGGTTTTGCAGGTGCAGCAGCAATGAAAGCTGTTCAAGCAGGGATATCTAGAGGTGTTTTTTCCAATGAATCAGGACTGGGCTCGGCTCCTATAGCAGCGGCTGCTGCTAAGACTAATTCATGTGTAAGACAAGGGCTTATATCTATGACAGGAACATTTTTTGACACTATAGTAATATGCACAATGACAGGATTAACTTTAGTATTAACAGGAATGTGGAACTCTGAATATGCAGGGGCTTCCATGACTAATCAAGCATTTAGAAGTGGATTTTTTAACCCACAAATAGGGGAGTATATAATTACTATAGGATTAATATTCTTTGCCTTTACCACGATTATAGGATGGAACTATTATGGAGAAAGATGTACTGAATACTTAGTGGGAGTCAAGGGAATAAAATTTTACAAATTAATTTTTATTGTTCTCATAGGATTGGGACCATTTCTTAAGCTCAATCTTATATGGACTATAGCTGATATAGTAAATGGGCTCATGGCTATACCTAATCTTATAGGACTTATAGGACTAAAGTCAGTGATTTTGGCTGAGACAAAGTCATATTTTTCTAGGCTATAGTTTTAAAAAAGTGTTATAATGAATGTAAAAAATTTTGCAAAGGTCAAATAGGGAGGAATATTGTGAAATATTATGATGTGATAATTATTGGATCAGGACCAGCAGGACTTTTTACAGCGATAAATTGTGATGATAGTAACAGAGTTATTGTGTTAGAAAAGAATAATGTTGCAGGAAAGAAGCTTTTGCTTTCAGGGGCAGGACAGTGTAATATAACCCATGAGGGGAACGTAGAAGATTTTGTAAAACATTATGGTGAACATGGAAGATTTTTAAAAAATGCATTGTATAGATTTAATAATAATGATTTATTAGATTTTTTTAGAAAAAGAAAACTTGAATTTATATCTAATGATGAGGGAAAAGTATTTCCCAATACCCTTAAAGCATCGGATGTTTTGGATATCTTGATTAAAGAGTGCAATAAAAGGGGTGTAGAAATTAATTATAATTTTTGTGTAACAGATATATCATATAATGAAGAAGACAAAATATTTAATGTAAAAAGCAAGGGGAAAAAATATAAATCTTCCAATTTAGTAATTGCTACTGGGGGTAATTCATATTCTTATACTGGTTCTACAGGAGATGGATATACACTTGCATCTAAACTTGGACATAGGATAGAGGAACCTCTGCCGGCATTGACGCCTTTATATATTAAAGATTATCCCTTTGGAGATTTGTCAGGGATATCCTTTGAAGATATACCTATATATTTGTGGCGAAATAATAAAAAGATTAAGGAAACAATGGGAGATATATTGCTAACCCATAAGCATATATCAGGACCAGGGATATTAAATTTTTCTAGATATGTAAATCCCAATGATGTAATAAAGATAAATTTTATTGGTCAAAAAAACATAGAAGGATTTAGAAAGGAATTTATAAAAGATATTCAATCTAATGGTAAACTTCTTATAAAGACTTTACTGAAAAACTATTCTATACCTAAAAGGTTCATAGATGAGATTCTTAAAATTATTGGTATAGATGAAAAAATAACCTGCGCCAATTTGAATAAAAAGCTCAGAAATAGATTAGTGATGATGCTTACAGAATATCCTATGACTGTGGAGAGATTAGGAGAATTTAATATGGCAATGGTTACAAAAGGAGGAGTTTCAATTAGGGAAATAAATACCAAGACTATGGAGTCCAAAATAGTAGATGGATTATATTTTGTAGGAGAAGTTATAGATATAGATGGAGATACTGGAGGATATAATATTCAAGCAGCATTTTCTACAGCATTTGTTGCTGGAAATACAATATAAGCTTAATGACGAAGGTATAAATACAGTTAGTAGTTCGTAGTTAGTAGCTATTAGTTGATGGTGGAAATCCTATGGATTTCATCATTAACTATTAACTACTAACTTTTTTATGTCTTTTGAAATTAAAAAAATGCATGGTTTATGTAGATTATACAAATACTTATATAAAATGAATATTTATAAAGGGTGGATATAATGTTTAATCGAAAGAAAACAGAGTTTGACAAATACAATTTAGACAAATATTCTTTGTTTAAATCTATTGAAATGAATATACAAATACTTAAAGATATATTTAATCATGATGATACCATAATCTTTAGACATTTTGGAAACAAGACTGACAAAAAATTAAAATATTGTATCGTATTTATTAAAGGGATGGTAGATAAGGATATGATACATGAAAGTATAATAAGGCCTATTTTAAGAAATTCAATATTAGGAAAA
Source organism: Clostridiisalibacter paucivorans DSM 22131 (assembly GCF_000620125.1). Lineage (NCBI taxonomy): Bacteria > Bacillati > Bacillota > Tissierellia > Tissierellales > Thermohalobacteraceae > Clostridiisalibacter > Clostridiisalibacter paucivorans. The sequence continues at coordinate 53,414 of NZ_JHVL01000014.1, forward strand.
GAAAAAAATACAATAGAAAGCATGGAAAATCATGTAATCACTTCAGACAACATAAAAAAGACTAAATACATAGATAAAGTGGTTAATTCAATAATTAGTGGAAATACAGTACTTTTATATGAAGGTGTACAAGAGGCATTAATAATAGAAACTATGGGATGGGAAAGTAGAGATATACAAGAGTCTGAAGTAGAAAAGTCTTTGAGGGGACCAAGGGAAGGTTTTACAGAATCTATAATCAAAAATTTAACTATGATAAGAAGAAGAATAAAGACACCTGATTTGAAGTTTAGGTTTAGAACCCTTGGATTAAGAACAAAAACTGAATGTTGTATATGTTATATTGAGGGAATAGTTAATGAAAAAATATTAAAGGAATTAAATAAAAGACTTGATAAGCTCGAAATAGATGGCTTATTGGATTCAGGATATATTGAAGAATTGATAAAAGATGCACCTTTCTCTCCATTTAGAACTATAGGAGATACTGAACGACCCGATGTTGTTGCAGGTAAAATATTGGAAGGGCGTATTGCATTATTGTTGGATGGTACTCCAGTAGCGTTGACATTGCCATATATTTTTTTAGAATATTTTCAATCTCAAGATGATTATTATACCAATTTCTATTTTTCATCAATTAACAGGTTGTTAAGGATATTATCATTTATTCTTACAATTAGTGTGCCAGCTATATACACGTCATTAATAACTTTTCATCAAGAGATGATACCTACCTCTTTGATATTGACTGTTTCTGCTTCGAGACAAGGGATACCATTTCCTACAATACTGGAGGTGTTTGCTTTATTACTTGTATTTGAAGCATTAAGGGAAACAGGGATTCGTATGCCCACATTTATAGGTCAGGCCCTTAGTATAGTTGGGGCATTGGTATTAGGGCAAGCAGCTGTAGAGGCTAGATTTGTCAGTGCACCTATGGTAATAATTGTAGCGTTTGCAGGGATAACGGGGCTTATGATTCCAAAGATTAAAGGAGCTGTGGTTTTATTAAGGGTAATATTTTTATTGTTATCATCATTTTTAGGTTTATATGGTTTCATTTTTGGAGTTGCAGGATTATTAATTCATCTATGCAGTATTTATTCCTTTGGGATACCTTATATGTCATATATAAGTACGTTAAAGATTAGTGAATTGAAGGATACAGCCATAAGAATGCCCAGATGGTATATGGAATATAGACCAAAGCTTATAGCAGATAGGAATTTCAAAAGGCAAAATAATGGGGGGAAAGGCTATGATAAATAAGAAGGTGATGATACTTTGCATATTTTGCATATTAAATATATTCATATTAAATGGCTGCTGGAGTTATAGAGAAATGGATAAGCTTGCAATTGTCGGAGGTATGGCAATAGATAAAGGGAAAAATGATAATTATTTAATAACAGCAGAAATAGTAGATTTGGAAACCGATGGCGGAGAGGTAAAAGTAAAGTCGAAAAAGATACGAATGGAAGGAGAATCTGTATTTGATGCAATAAGAAATATAATTAAAATTTCAGCAAAAAAATTATATTGGGCCCATACTAAAGCTGTTATAGTGAGTAAAGACATTGCAAAAGAGGACATAACACAAGTAATTGATTTGATAAATAGGGATGCAGAGATTAGACTTTCATTAAATATTCTAGTTTCCAAAGAAGAGACTGCTAGAGAGCTACTTTCACAGCAAAGTGTAACTACAGAGATAAGAACCTTTGAAATTGAAGAAGTGTTTAAAGGTCAAAAAAGCTTAGGAAAATCTCCAGATGTAGATGTAAGTGATTTTATTAACGCCCTATCTGGTGAAGGTATCTCAGCAGTACTACCCAGCATATCAGTTGTAACTAATGAAGGTCAAAGGACATCAAGTTTATCAGGCACAGCAGTTTTTAAAAGGGATAAATTAGTAGATTTTTTAGATGGTGAAGAGACAAAATCCTATTTGTTTATAATAGATAAAATAAACAGTGGATTGATTATATATAAATACCCTTCCAAAGTTAATACGGATAAAATTACATTAGAAATATTAGAAAATAAAACTAAAATGGAGCCCCAGTATAAAGATAATAATTTAATTATGAATATAAATATAAATACAAAAGTAGCTGTTGGGGAGCAAGGGACAGATAGAAATTATGTCCATAAAGATGGTTTAGAAACTATAAAGAATGGTGTACAGAGGGTACAAAAGAAAAAAATAGAAGAATTAATAAGAAAAGTTCAAATGGAGTATAATGCAGATATTTTTGGGTTTGGAAAGACTATTAAAGAAGAAATGCCTAATTTGTGGAAGGAAATAGGTAGTGAGTGGGATGAACTATTTAGGACAGTAGATACTAAAGTGAGTGTATCCATGGATATAAAAAACAGTGGACTTTCTCCAAAGGTTATAGAAGTAGGTGATTAATTATGATATTAATGCTTATTATGTGTTCATCTATTTATATCTTTTTTGTATTTGTAGATTTAATACCTATTTATAGATCTGGCAAATATAAGTTATTTTCAGTATATACTTTGATGTTGACAGTATCATATGTAATTAGAGTATTGATAAGTATAGGAATAAAGATACCTAGTCCTGTAGAACCAATAAAGAAAATAGTTATTTCTATTTTTAATATATAGAAATATTGATTTTGTTATAGGAAAGTGGGAGATACATGAATAAAGAAAATATTGCTAGTAAGCAAGGTATAGCAATTATGATTTTGTTTATAATTGGAAGCACATTAGTTTTAGGTGTAGGGGGAAAAGCTAAACAGGATATATGGATAGCTGTTATATTGGCTATGTTGGGAGCTTTGATTATAACTTCAGTATATGCAAGAATTTTACATCTTTTCCCTGGAAAAAATTTGTATTCTATAGTAGAAATTTTGTTTGGAAGTATATTAGGTAAAATAATTTCCATATTCTATATTTTTTATGTTATTCATTTAGGAGCTTTGGTTTTCAGGAATTTTTCTGAATTTATTCATATAGTATCTTTAATAGAGACTCCCCAGTTTGTTCTCGTTATGACTATGGGCATTACCAGTATTTGGTTTACAAGAAAGGGTATAGAGGTATTAGGAAGGTGGTCTCTTTTAATTCTTCCCATTGTGGTATTTATAATTATATCTCTAATTACATTGTCTACACCTAAAATGGATATCAATAATTTGAAGCCAATATTATATGAAGGGATTAAACCAGTAATAGATGGTAGTTTTTCTATATTTACATTTCCATTTGCAGAAACTATTGTATTTACAATGATTTTAAGTTCTTTAAAAAATACTGATGATGTATTTAAGGTATATAGATATGGCATAGTGATATCAGGATTACTTATATTGATAGTATATACAAGAAATATCCTTGTCCTTGGAGTAGAAACTGACAGTGCATTGTATTTTCCATCGTATTCGGCTGTTAGTTTAATAAAGGTAGGAGACTTTATTCAAAGAATTGAAGTATTAATATCTGTTATATTTTTATTTTCAGGATTAATTAAGATAAGCATATGTATATATGGAGCAAGTATAGGCATAGCAAACTTATTTAATTTTGCTGACTTCAAATTATTAATTCCTCCAGTAGCATTAATAACAATGAATTTATCATGCTTTATATATGATGATGTCATGGAAATGTTTTTTTGGTCATCAAATATTTATAAATATTATGCTATTCCATTTCAGATAGTATTACCAATGATTATTTTAATTATTGCGGAAATAAAGAAGGGATTTTTTTCTTCTTCCAAAAAAGACAGAAACTGATATAATTAGTGTAAAAGGGAGGGATTTTATTGTTGAGAAAAATATTTTTACTAGGAATATCAATAATTATCATGACAACATTAGCAACAATGGGTTTTTTATTTTTTATGCCAGTAGAGCCACAAAATGTAGCAATGGCTTATTCACCAGGGGAAACTAATATAGTAATGGAAGACGAATTTATACATACGGATGTCTACCCTATAATTGATGGAGAGAAAATTTTTATACCATTAGATATTTTCAAAAAATATATACACGAAGATATTAGATTTGACGAACAGAAAAGATTGTTATATTTGAACATAGAAGAGCCCCAATTTGAATTGGAAACAGAAGAATTAACTGAAAGATTAGATAATGGAGTTAACTTAACTATGCTTGTAAGAAATCTTTCAGATAATTATTATGTAGAGTTATCAGGATATGAAAAAATATTCAATATAGAGATTACATATATTGAAAAAAATAATATTGTAATTATAGATAAAGTTAAAGAAAAAGAATTGATTGGAACAATTGATAGAAAAACGTACTTAAGACCTGAAAAATCTTCTTTTAGCTTTAAATTAGACAAGCTTAGAAGTGGTGACAAAGTAAAGGTATTTGAACAGGAAAATAAATGGTCTAAAGTAAGGACTGAAGAAGGCTATATAGGGTATGTGAAATCTAGAGATTTAGATGTAGAAAAATTAGATATGGATTTAGATGTAAGGCTAAATACTGTAAGAGAAGATTGGAATCCAACAGGAAAGATTAACTTTGCATGGGAATATGTATATAGATATACTCCTGATATATCTGAAGAAGATGCTATAGAAGGATTAGATGTAGTGTCTCCAACGTGGTTTTCCATAATAGATGATAAAGGAACTATAGAAAATAAAGTGGATTATAATTATATAATGGATGCCCATGATAAGGGATATAAAGTATGGGCCCTTATGGACAATAGTTTTGACAAGGACTTGACAAAAAAGGTGCTTTCTAGTGAAGAGGCACAAAATAATGTTATAAATCAGATATTAGTATATACCAGCATGTATAATATAGATGGCATAAATCTAGATTTTGAAAATGTATATTATGAAGATAAGGACAGGCTCACTCAATTTGTGGACAAGTTGACAAAGGCCCTCAAAAAACAAAACTTAGTTGTGTCCATGGACTTTACTATACCTTCTAGTAGCTTAAATTGGTCAAAATTCTATGATAGGGAAAGGATATCTGAAATAGTAGATTATTGTATGGTTATGACTTATGATGAGCATTGGGCATCAAGTCCTAAAAGTGGCTCAGTAGCATCTATAGGATGGGTGGAAAGTGGTATAGAAAAAACCCTTAGATATGTACCAAAGGAAAAATTGTTATTAGGCATCCCATTCTATACTAGAGAATGGGAGGAGACAAGGGACGAAAAAGGGAATATAGATATTAAATCCAGTGCCCTTTCCATGAAAACTGTAGATGAAAGGATAATAGAAAATAATTTGGTTCCTAAATGGTTAAATGAAGAAGGACAATACTATGTGGAGTATACGAAGGATAATAAGAGATATAGAATATGGATTGAAGACCAAAACTCCATAGGTCTTAAGGCACAGTTGGTTCATGAATATGACCTTGCAGGTGCGGCTTCATGGAGAAAGGGATTTGAAAAAGAGGGCATATGGACAGTATTGAAAACTGTAATTAAAGACAAAAATAAGATCGTTAGGCAATAAAAAAACAAAAAATACTTCAAAATATGAAAAGCATATATAATCGTATATTTATATATATAATTGCCAAAAACAGCGAAATTTTCGCTGTTTTTTTGTTTTTTCAAGATTGACATGGTTAACGAACGTTCACTATAATAAAGATGATAACAAAGAATTACCTGTATTTCTTAATTATTACAAAAATATGGATTGAAAACTATAAAAGGATTTTATTTATGGATTTAAGGTGGTGAGATAAAATGAATGATTTAAGTGATACCAAAAAGAGAATATTAGATGTATCATTGGACCTTTTTTCTAAGAATGGATATAGTGGAACATCTATAAGACAGATAGCCAGAAGTGTAGGGGTCAGTGAAAGTGCCATATATAATCATTTTAAAGGCAAAGATAAAATAATTAAGACTTTATTTGAGATATATGGTACAAATAGAGCCAAGGAATTTATAAGTAAAATAGATGAATATGATGATTTTTTATATAATCCTGATGAATTTTTAAAATCTCATGTAATGGATAATATTTTAGATGTTGTTTTTAATGATGAAACCAATAAATTTTTAAAGGTAGTTATGATGGAAGTATTTTGTATAAATATGGCTAGAGATATAACGGCTAATGAAATAATTGGTTTTGCTAAAGATAAATTGAGTGATTTATTTCAAAAAATGATAGAAAGAGGGGTCATTAAAGATTACAATCCAGAAGTTTTGGCAAATGAATTTTTGGCTCCATTGGCACTAATAAATTTAGAACATTTAATAAAAAACAATGAAAATAATATAGATTATTATAAAAGACAAATAAAAGAGCATATAGATTTCTTTTGGAATTCCATTAAATTAAAATAAAAATTATTTTATTATATTGGGGGTGCAGAGGGTGAATAATATATTAAATGTGGGTCTTGATGTGGGTTCAACTACTATAAAAATGGTAATTATTGACCAAAAGACCAATATAATTTTTAAAGACTATAAAAGACATTTTTCAGATATAAAAAATACAGTTGTTTCTATGATAAGTAGTGCGAAGGATGTACTACAAAGAAATAGATTAACAATAATGATAACAGGTTCTGGAGGCATGGGTATATCTAGAATTTTAGATATACCATTTATCCAAGAGGTAATAGCATGTACCAATACTATAGAAAGAGTTATTCCAGATACTGATGTTGCCATAGAATTGGGTGGAGAAGATGCAAAGATAACATATATGGGCAAATCAATGGAACAGAGGATGAATGGTACATGTGCAGGAGGTACTGGAGCATTTATAGATCAGATGTCAGCATTATTGCAAACGGATCCGTCAGGCCTTAATGCTTTAGCCAAAAAGCATCATACAATATATCCCATAGCATCTAGATGTGGAGTATTTGCTAAAACTGATATACAGCCCTTGTTAAATGAAGGGGCTTCAAAGGAAGATGTGGCTGCGTCGGTATTACAAGCAGTAGTAAATCAGACTATAAGTGGATTAGCTCAAGGAAAACCTATAAAAGGTAAGGTAGCTTTTCTCGGAGGTCCCCTTTATTTTATGTCTGAACTTAGAAATAGATTTATAGAGACATTAAAGTTAAAAGATGAGGACATAATATTTCCTAATAATTCTCAGTACTTTGTGGCTATTGGTGCTGCATTGTCTTCTAGAGATGAAATGCCAAGGTCTTTTGAATGTTTATATGATAGATTACCCGATATAAATGTGTCCAGTGAAGGAAAAAACGTACTATCAGAACCTTTGTTTATAGATAAAACAGAATACGAATCCTTTAAAAGACGACATAACAGACATAAGGCCAATAGGGTTTCAATAAATGAGTATAAAGGCAAGGCCTATTTGGGAATAGATGCCGGCTCTACAACAACTAAGATAGTTTTAATAAATGAAGAAGGGGATATATTAGAGTCTTATTATGGAAGTAATATGGGTAGCCCATTGGAATCTACTATAAAGGTATTAAAAAAACTCTATACTAAGGTAGGCGATGATATAGAGATAGTTAATTCCTGTGTAACTGGATATGGTGAAGGACTTATAAAAGCTGCTTTAAAGGTAGATATAGGAGAAATTGAAACAGTATCCCATTATAAAGCGGCAGAGTTTTTCCTTCCAGAGGTTGATTTTGTGTTGGATATTGGAGGACAGGACATGAAAAGCTTAAAGGTCCACGACGGAGTTATAGACTCCATAATGTTGAATGAAGCGTGTTCATCAGGATGTGGCTCCTTTATAGAGACCTTTGCCAATTCCTTAAATATGGGTGTAGAGGAGTTTGCAAATTCAGCGGTAAATTCTAAAAATCCTGTAGACTTGGGTACTAGATGTACTGTATTTATGAATTCAAGGGTAAAACAGGCTCAGAAAGAAGGCGCAGAAGTAAGTGATATATCTGCTGGAATATCCATATCTGTAATAAAAAATGCACTATATAAAGTTATACGAATGAGAAATGCGGAAGAATTAGGAGAAAATATAGTTGTACAGGGTGGCACATTTTATAATGATGCAGTTCTTAGGGCTATAGAAAAGATATCGGGCAGAGAAGTTATAAGACCTGATATTGCAGGGATAATGGGGGCATTTGGGGCAGCGTTGATAGCTAAATATCGCTATATAGAAAATAGTAAATCAACTTTACTGAACTATGATCAATTAGACAATTTTTCATTTAAGAATGAAATGAAAAGATGTGGACTTTGTGGCAATAACTGTCTTTTAACTATAAAAACGTTTTCTGATGGAAGAAAATATGTATCGGGGAATAGATGTGAGCGGGGAGCAGGTATAGAAAATCGTAAAAATGACATCCCAAATCTGTATGAATATAAATATAGAAGAGTGTTTAACTACAAGGCATTATCTGAAAAAGAGGCCAAGAGAGGAATTATAGGTATACCTAGAGTTCTTAATATATATGAAGATTATCCATTTTGGTTTACATTCTTTAAAGAACTGGGATATAGGGTAGTACTTTCTAGCAGATCTTCAAAGGATATATATGAGTTGGGAATGGAAACAATTCCTTCGGAATCGGTATGTTATCCAGGGAAATTGGTACATGGGCATATAGTAGATTTAATAAAAAATAAGGGCGTGGAAAAGATATTTTATCCATGCATTCCATATAATGTAAAAGAGGATAAAGATGCTGATAACCATTATAATTGTCCTATTGTAACATCTTACCCTGAAACTATTAATGCTAATATGGATATCATAAGAGAAGGTAATATAAAGTTTTACCATCCTTTTTTGCCATTAGATAACAATAAAAGAATGGTAAAAAGAGTAATGGAAGAGTTGAAATCTGAGAACTTAAGTCAAATAGAAGTAAAGAATGCTATTTCTAAAGCATATAAAGAACTTAATAGATATAAAGAAGATGTGCATAGAGAAGGTACTAGGGCATTAAATTATATAAAGGAAAAGGGCATTAAGGGGATAGTCCTTGCTGGAAGACCTTATCATATAGATCCAGAAATAAACCATGGGATTCCAGAAATGATTAAGTCTTTTGGGTTTGCAGTTATATCAGAAGATGCATTGAGGGATAAATCCAATATAGATAGGCCTTTGAGGGTTGTGGACCAGTGGATGTATCATTCTAGACTGTATGCAGCTGCTAGTTATGTAGCTAAAGAAAGGGATTTGGAATTGATACAGTTGAATTCATTTGGGTGTGGTTTGGATGCAGTTACTACTGATCAAGTCAAAGAAATATTAGAGAGATACGATAAGATATATACAGTTTTAAAAATTGATGAAATCAGTAATTTAGGAGCTGCAAGAATAAGAATAAGATCTTTACTTGCAGCAATAAAGGAAAGAGATAAGAGAGATTTCCGACCTAAAAAACTTTATGACATACCACAAAAGGTAATTTTTACCAAAGAGATGAAAAAGAGACATACAATATTGGTACCTCAAATGTCACCTATACATTTTCAGTTTTTGGAATCGGCTACTGAATCTTCAGGATATAATCTAAAAGTTCTTCCGTCAGTAGATAAAGAGGCTATAGATGAAGGGCTTAAGTATGTAAATAATGATGCATGTTATCCCTCTATAATAACTGTGGGACAAATAATGGAGGCCTTAAAGTCAGGGGAATATGATTTGGATAATACCTCAGTTATAATATCTCAAACTGGAGGTGGATGTAGGGCTACAAACTATATTGCGTTTATAAGGAAGGCATTGAGAGATGCCAATATGGACCATGTCCCCGTTATTTCATTAAATGCAGCTGGAATGGAAAAAAACCCAGGGTTTAATGTTTCTCTTAAGATGGCAGGGAAAATGATGATGGGACTTGTATATGGTGATCTTCTTATGAGGGTATTGTATAAAACAAGACCCTATGAAAAAATAGAGGGGTCAGCCAATAGAGTTTATGAACAATGGGTAGAGAAATGTAAAAGGAATATAATAGATGGCAATAAAAAACAATTTAAGAGAAATATATATAAAATAGTAGAGGACTTTGATGAATTAGAAATAGATGAAGATGTGGTAAAACCTAAAGTTGGAGTAGTTGGGGAAATATTAGTGAAATTCCATCCTACAGCCAATAATGATATAGTTTCAATATTAGAGGAAGAGGGCGCAGAGGCTGTAGTTCCTGATTTAATAGATTTCTTTTTATACAGTGCCTTTGATAATAAGATAAAATATAGAGATCTATCGGGAAGTTTCAAAAATATGTTTTTAGGAAATATAGCAATAGAGGCTATAGAATACTATAGAAAAGATATGAAAAAGGCTTTAAAAATGAGCAATAGATTTGAAGCACCAAAGAGTATACAGGAATTGGCTATGGGAGCAGAGAGACATTTATCATTGGCTAATCAGACAGGAGAGGGATGGTTTTTGACTGCAGAAATGGTAGAACTAATCGATTCAGGAGTAAATAATATAGTATGTCTTCAACCCTTTGCATGTTTACCTAATCATATAACAGGAAAAGGGATGATAAAAGAGTTGAGAAGGGCTTATCCATCTTCTAACATAGCTGCTATAGATTATGATCCAGGAGCCAGTGAGGTTAACCAACTAAATAGGATAAAGCTTATGTTATCGGTAGCGTTTAAGAATTTAGATAAAGGGATAAAAGCAGTTAGTAGTTCGTAGTGAGTTGTAAGTAGTTTATGGTGGAAATCCTATGGATTTCATCATTAAACTACTTACTATTAACTTTTAGCTACTAACTTGTTCTATATTTTCGTAAATTTTATAAATAATTACTTATACCCAATGGACTTGTTAATAATTGAAACTTAGATTAATCTAAGTTCTTTTTTAGAAATAATTCTAAGGAATGGTAATGATTAGGACCAATAACCTAGAGGAAATATAATATAATATATGTAAGGAGTTAAGTAAAACTATTATATGGGGTGTAAATTTATGAAAAATAATTTATTGGGCATTAAAGTTCCCATAGACAAGTGTACAAGTGGCATGAAGGTCATATCTGATGTAAAAGATGAATTTGGATTTATACTAACAGTTTCAGGCACGATATTAAATGAAAAAATAATAGAAAGACTTAAGAATAGGGGAATAGAAAGTGTTTTAATACATAACAAAGATGTTGAGGGGATTTTCGATTTATTGGATGATGAATCAGAAGATGTAAATTTTATGAATATAGAAATAAAACCTTCAACTCCTGAAATAGATATAGAGAGTAATAGTGTATATAAAAGTAGCCTAAGGATTATGGATAAGATTATGGATCAAGTAAAGGATTCTGGCAAATTAGATGTAAAAAAGGTTAAAGGCATAATGGTTCCATTATTTAATGAGATAGTTAGCAAGAATAATATATTGTATTGTTTAGAAATATTAAAAAATAAAAGTGTCTCGTCTTATTCCCATAGTGTCAATGTAGCTATACTATCAGGATTATTGGGAAAATGGATGGAACTTGATAAAATGCAAATTTTAAACCTTATAGAGGGTGGATTGCTTCATGATATAGGAAAGTATAAGATGCCTATAAATATTATAAATAAAAAGGAATATACCGAATCAGATATGAAATTATTGGAAAAACATCCTATACTGGGATATAAATTTGTATTAAGAATGAAAGATATATCTATAGATGTAAAAAAAATAATATTGGGGCATCATGAAAATTGTGATGGTACAGGATATCCCTTTGGCATAATTAGGGAACAAATGTCTTTAGAAACTAGGATAATTTCCGTAGTAGACAGATTTGATAATATATATGCTCGCAATAATAATGACAGTGACAATATAAATATTTTTACTGCTTTAGAAAGACTGTATAAAGAAGAATTTACTAAACTAGACTATCAACCCTTAGAAATTTTTGTAAGAAATATGCTTTGGAATCATATTGGGCGATATATATATTTGAATGATGATAGAATAGGAGAAGTTGTTTTTATAAATAATATGGCAAAGTTTAAGCCATTAATAAGGGTAGATGAGGGTATAATAGACCTTTCATCGGAAGATAAAGTAAAGATTAATAAAATTATACAATAAAATATAAGTTTTACATAAAGTGAAATCCTGTCAGGATTTCACTTTATTTTTATAAATAAATATATTTATTACCTTAAATTATGTTATATTAAGAACGAATATATCTAATATAGATATTGCCTTAATGGGGTGAGAAGATGTTTTTCAAAAACAATTTGGAAAAAAGAGTAAATAAAGCAAAAACTAATGAGAAAGAAATGAATAAATTACTAGAAGAATATAGACCTTTTATAATGAGTGTGATTACTAAAAGGTGTGGTAGATATATAGAATATGGAAAAGATGATGAAGTGACAATAGGAATGATGGCTTTCAAAGAAGCTATTGAATCCTTTGATGAAAGTAAGGGCAAGTTTTTAAGTTTTGCCAATAGAGTTATAAATTCAAGACTTATAGATTATTATAGGGCTAATAATAGAGATAAAAAAGAACTTTTGATACTATCCGATGAAGATATAAATTATAGATATGAGATGAAAGAAGCTATGATTCAATATAAAAGTACTAATGAAAATGAAAGTAGAAAAAGAGAGATAGAGGAATTTAAACAGGAATTATATAAATGGGGAATTACATTTCATAGGCTAATGGAGGTTTCTCCAAAGCATAAAAAACTTAGAGAAACATATAAAAATATGGCACTATGTATAATAGATAATCAAGAATTATTGGATCATTTGATAAAAACTAATAGACTCCCAATAAAAGAAATAGAAAAATATATGAATATACATCGAAAAAAAATTGAAAGGGGTCGAATATATATAATAGCATTAATAATAATTTTAACGGGAGATTATCCTCATATAAAAGAATACATTGAATGGAGGTGAGAGCTATGAAGGGCATATTATTAGAAAAAGAGGGCAATACAGGCATTGTACTGACAAATAGTGGTGAATTTGTAAAGGCAGAAGGGCTAGACTCCCATTATGTAATTGGAGATGAAGTCATATTTAAAAATAGACATAGACATAGACATATAAGAAAAATTATGGTGGCAGCTGCTGTATTAATATTTTTATTTACTGGATCGTTAGGAATTTATGGATATAGTTCTTCTTTTGGATATGTGAATGTGGACATAAATCCCAGTATTGAAATTGGTTATAATATGTTTAAAAGGGTTAATTCCATCAAAGGATTAAATGATGATGGAGAAAAATTAGTAAATGTAATTGAAGATTATAAAAATAAGTCTGTAACAGAAGTATTAGACATGATAATTGATTTATCAATAAAAGAAAATTATATAAAAAGAGAACAAAAGAATGTGATATTGGTTACTGTGACTAATGATAGGATAAAGATAGATGAAGAGGAAATAGTAAAGTCTGTAGAAAGACATATTAATGAGAATAAAGTGTCGGCTGAAATCATAGAAGTAAAAGGTGATGATGAGTTATATAAAGAAGCTCAACAGCATAATACTTCTCCAGGCAAATTGAAGCTTATAAAGAATTTAGAAAAAGAAGAGAAGGGTATAGATAAATACAAGGATAAGAATATTAAGGAAATATATGAAAAAATAAATAAAAAAGATAATAAGACTAAAGAACAAAAAATAAAAAAAGAATCAAAAGATGAAGAAAAGAGGATAAAGCAGGAGATAAAAAGGACAAAGAAAGAGAACAAAAAAGAAAATAAGGAGATATTAAAAAAAAGCAATAATGGCAACATTAAAAACAAAGATGTAAAGAAAGAAATAAAAGACAATAAAAAAGTTAATAACAAAAAAGAAAAGGAAGAAAAGATTAAAAATAAAGAAAAACAAGTTAAAGACAAAGCAAAAGATAAACCAAAAGAAGCCAAAAAGAAAAAAGCACACCCTATTAAAAAAGATAAAAAAAATAAAAAATAATTGAAACACCCCAAATAGTTATATATATTGTCGTATATATATAGTGAAGAAATAAAAAAGGAGGTAGATAAAATGAAAAAAATAGTTTCAAGTGTATTAGTTTTTATGTTAACTGTAGGAGCGGTTGGGTCGTTAGGTTATGCAGCACCAAAACATAAAGGGTGGTTGCCACCAGGACAGGCAAAAAAGCATTTTATGCCATATGGAATATCAAAAAAGGTATTTGATGATATAGATGGATATGATTGGGCAAAAAAGGCTATAGAAAGTATGAAATTGAAGGGACTAATTAAAGGTGAAAAAGAGGGTATATTTAATCCAAGCAAATCTGTTTCAAAATTGGAAACAATAATCATGGCTTTAAGAGTAATGGGGTATGAGGATGAGGCATATAATATAAAAGATTTGCCTGATGAATATTCAGGAGAAAGAATAGACCAGTGGGCAAGGGGATATGTGACAATAGCCTACGAAAAGGGGATATTAGACGATGTAGATATGATGTATTTTGTGCCCTCTGAATCTGCTAAAAGATATGAAGTTGCTAAATATATAATTAGGGCTATAGGGTATGAAGACGAGGCAGAAGAGCATATGGATGAAGAATTGGATTTTACAGATGCATCTATGATTCCACAAGGGGCCATAGGGTATATATATATGACTAATGAGTTAGAGCTTATGATGGGAGATAGTAAAGATAGATTTAACCCAATGGGGACATTAAATAGGGCAGAGATGGCAGTATTGTTTTCAAGGTTAGATGAAAAAGTAGACAGTGATGTTGATAAAGATGAATGGACAGGAAATGTATATGAAATAGATGACGATTATATAAAAATAAAGGTATATGGAAATATAAAGAAGTTCGAGGTAGATGATGATGTAATAGTATATGATGACAATAAAAGGGTAAGATATAATGACATAGAAGAAGATGATATAGTAAAATTAACTATTGATGATGATGAAGTTGTATATATAGAAATAATAGAAGATGAAGATGAAGACAATGTAATTTCAACATACAGGGGAGAGGTTATAAACATAAATAAGAATCATCCAGAAGCTATACAAATAGAAGTAAGGAATATGTCTGTTATGTTCTATGTATTAGATGATGTAGATGTCATTTTTGAAGATGAAAAAGGAGATTTTGACGATATAGAAGAAGATGATGAAGTAAAACTATATGTAGATAGAAACAATAAAGTAAGAAAGATAATAGTAGATAGAGATTTAGATGAAGACAATGAAGATAAGGAATATGAAGTAAAGGGTAGAATAACTGATTTAGATTTGGTAGGCACATATCATATGGAAATAGATGATGACAAATATAAAATATCTAAGGATGCAGATATAGAAATAGAAGATGAAAGAAATAAGTTTGAAAATTTAGCAATAGGGATGAAAGTAGAAGTTAAAATAGATGATGAAGAAATAATAGATATAGAAGCAGAATGGGATGAATTAGAAATAGAAGGCGAAATTAAAAGTATAAAATATGTATCTGATGGAATAGAAATAGCTATTGAAGATGATGACGATACTTACAAATATATATTAGATAAGGATGTTGAGATAGAGATAGATGACGATGATAAAGACGAAAGGGATTTGGAAGTTGGTCAATATGGGGAATTTGAGATAGTTAAAAATAAGATAGTAAAAATAGATATAGAAGAAGATTAAAGGACTCCTTAGGGAGTTCTTTTTATATGCTTTTAGATTTTGGCAATATGGTATATAATTTAGTATATGAGTAATTAGATTACTGATATATTATTTAATGTAGGGAGATGATATGTATGGGAATAAAAATTATAACTGATAGTGGTTGTGATTTACCTAAGGAAATAATTAATGAATATGATATAGATGTATTGCCCCTTATAGTATATTTAGATGGTAATGAGTATCTAGATGGTGATACAATTGAATCTAAAATGCTATATAAGGGTATGAGGGAAGGCAAAGTATTTAAAACTGCACAGATACCAGCTAGTAAATTTAAAGAGGTATTTACAAAATATGCTGAAGAAAATCAAGAATGTATATATATTGCATTCTCTTCAGGGTTGTCTGGTACATACCAAACATCTGAACTTATAAAAACTGAGATAATGGAAGAATATCCTGAATTTAAAATTGACATAGTAGATTCAAAGGCTGCATCTATGGGATTTGGACTTATCGTTTATCATGCAGCAAAGATGGCCAAAGAGGGAAAGAATAGAGAAGAGATACTTGAGACAATAATAAATGATGTTGAGCATATGGAGCATGTATTTACAGTAGATGATTTGGAATATTTGTATAGAGGAGGAAGGGTTAGTAAGACAGCAGCTCTAGTAGGAGGTCTATTAAATGTAAAGCCTATATTAGATGTTCAGGATGGAAAATTGATTCCCATTGAAAAGGCCAGGGGAAAAAATAAAGTTATAAAAAGAATTGTGGAAATAATGGAAGAACGGGGTAATAATATTGGGAGTCAAGTCATAGGAATAAGTCATGGAGATGATTTAGATACTGCACTAAAAGTAAAAGATATGATATCAGAAAAATATGATTGTAAGGAATTTATAATAAATATGATTGGATGTGCTATAGGAGCCCATTCTGGTCCTGGAACATTGGCATTATTCTTTTTGAATGAATAGATAGATGATAGTTATCTCTCAGTCTAATGATTAAAGATATCAAAAGAGTTACTGATTTTGTAAAAAATAGTTAGTAGTTCATAGTAGTAGCTAGTAGTTGATGGTGGAAATCCTATGGATTTCATCATTAAACTACTAACTATTTACTATTACCTACTAATTTTTACTTTATACCTTTATTAACAAGCTGAGAGACAATGAGTCATCTTTTTTTTTGAAAAATAATTTAAAAATATACTTAAAATAGTTGATAAATATTTAACAATACAATATACTTATATATATAATATATAGTATTGAGATAATAATATGTAGCTTAAACATTGTAAAAATTCTGAAATATTCAATTGAAGTTATTGTTAAAAATATAACTAAAATGGGGGAATGATACTGTGATAACAATTAATGTTTGTATCGGAAGTGCGTGTCATTTGAAAGGTTCCTATGATGTAATAAAGAAGATGCAACAAATAATAAAAGACAGAAATATGGAAGATAAAGTAACTGTAAAGGCAGCCTTTTGTTTAGGAGAATGCACTAATGCTGTATCAGTAAAGGTAGATGATGACCCTATAAGATCTGTAAATGAGGGTACAGTAGAAGATTTTTTCAATAGATATATTGTTGAGAGGTGATTGTCTATGAAATTTATTGATTTTGATAAAGATAAATGCAATAATTGTTATAAATGTTTAAGAACATGTCCTTCTAAAGCAATAACAATACTAGAGCATCATGCGGAAATAGTAGATGATGTATGTATATACTGTGGTAAATGTCAAGTTATATGTCCTCAAGGGGCACTTAGTATAAAGGATGATGTCAGTAAGGTAAAGGATGCTATAAGAGATAATAAAAAAGTCATAGCTACTGTTGCGCCATCATTTGTAGGGGCATTTGATATGGATAACCCTAAACAGATTGTAACAGGATTAAAAAATTTGGGATTTGATATAGTTGAAGAAACAGCTATAGGGGCAGAAATAGTTTTTGAGTACTATAAAAGATATATAAGGGAAGGCAAATATAAAAATATAATAACCACCAGTTGCCCATCTGCCAATTTAATTATAGAAAAATATTATCCACAATTAGTAGAATATATGTTACCAGTAGTATCTCCTATGGTAGCACATGGAAAAATATTGAAACATATGTATGGTATGGATAGCTATGTAGTATTCATAGGTCCTTGTCTTGCTAAAAAATCTGAGGCCGAGGATTTCCAACATAGTCAAATAATAGATGCAGTATTAAGTTTTGATGAATTGTCAGATTGGTTTGAAAATGAAGATATAATACTAAATCAATTATCTAATACCAAATTTGATGCAAATTCATATGAAGGTGGCAGTTCCTTTCCTATAGGAGGATTGGCTGAGAATTGTAAAACAGAGATAGAAAATGGTGGCTATGAATTGATACAAGTAAATGGAGTAGAAAGATGTAAAGAGATATTAGAATGTATACAAAATGAAGATATAGAGGATATATGTGTAGAGTTAAATATTTGCGAAGGAAGTTGTGTTGATGGACCCGGCATGCCCAAAGATGGAGTAAATTACTATGTTAGGGAAAAAAAGGTTAAAAATTATGCCAAGTCTAAAGAAATCTGTGCGGATAAAGATTTAAGGGAATTACTAGAATGGGAAAAGGAGATAAGCTTTGAGAAGACCTATTTTAATAAAAGGGTAAAGAGGAAAAAGGCGACAGAAGAAGAATTACAAGAAATTTTGAGGAAAATGGGTAAACATGGTGAGGAAGATGAATTAAATTGTACTGCCTGTGGATATAGAACATGTAGAGAAAAGGCGGAGTCAGTATATGAAGGTATGTCAGAGATAAATATGTGTTTGCCATTTATGAGGGCAAAGGCAGAGAGTTTGAGAAATGTTATTTTTGAAAATAGTCCTAATATAATATTGATATTAGATGAAGAATTGAATGTAAAAGAGATGAATCCTGCTTCTGAAAGGATATTTAAGATAAAGGCTGAAAATATAATAGGAAAGCCTATAGCAATGATTATGGATGATAGTAAATTTAGAAAGGTAAAGGAAACTAAAAAGTGTCTAGTAGGGATAAAGGTATATTATAAAGAGTATAACAAAGTAATGTTTGAAAATATATTGTATCTAGAAAAGGAAAATGTATTGATGGCAATAATGACCGATGTGACTTATGAAGAAAAGAATAAAAAAGAACTGGCTAGGGTAAAAGAAGGAACATTAAATGCTGCACAGGAAGTAATAGAAAAACAAATGAGGGTTGCTCAAGAGATAGCTAGTTTGTTGGGAGAAACTACTGCTGAAACTAAAGTTACATTGACTAAGCTAAAAGAGATAGTTATCGGTGAAGAAGGTGATCTATGATGGATTTTTTTATAGATGTATCTTCCGATAGCTTGAATAAATATGGAGAGGAATTATGTGGAGATAAGGTAGAAGTTATAAGAACTGAGGATTCAATAATTATAGTGTTGGCTGATGGATTGGGAAGTGGTGTAAAGGCAAATATACTGGCTACATTGACAACTAAAATAGCAGGGACTATGTTAAAATCAGGAGTCAGTATATATGAAACAGTGGATACTATAGCCAATACATTGCCAGTATGTAATGTTAGAAAGTTAGCATATTCTACCTTTGCCATAATTAAAATAGATAGTAATTATAATGCTTCAATATTTGAATATGATAATCCACCATTATTTTTCATAAGAAATGGAAAACATATAGAATTAAACAAAAGAGAAATCATAATGAACGATAAAAAGGTTAAACAGAGTACTATTAGATTAGAAGAAGGAGACTGTGTAACACTGGTGAGTGATGGTGTTATACATGCTGGAGTAGGTGGTTTTTTGAACCTAGGATGGCAGTGGGGAAATGTGTGTAATTACATGGAGAGACAGTCTTATATGGAAAAATGTTCCAAAAATATTTCTAAAAATTTAATAGAAACTTGTAAATCTCTCTATGCAGATAAACCTGGTGATGATACTACTGCGGTTACTGTTAGAGTAAGAAAGGCTGAGTATATAGATTTATTTACTGGACCTCCAGAGGATAAAGAAGATGATAATTTTGTGGTTAGACAGTTGATGAAAGGCAATGGCAAAAAGATTGTATGTGGGGGGACAGCAGCAAAAATAGTGTCAAGGGAATTGGATGAAGAACTAGTTGTAAATTTAGACTTTATAGACCCTGATGTACCACCCACAGCTAAAATCAACGGAATAGATTTGGTTACTGAAGGGGTTTTAACATTGAGTAAAACAGTGGAGAAGATAAAAAAGCATATAAATTTTTTCCATGATGAAAATACTGCATATATGCTAAAAGGAGAAGATGGTGCATCCAAATTAGCTAAAATCTTGATAGAGGACTGTACTCATTTGAATTTATGGGTTGGTAAAGCAGTAAATCCTGCTCATCAGAACCCTAGTTTGCCTATAGACTTGAGCATAAAATTAAAGGTGGTTAAGGAATTGGCTCAATTGATGGAAGGCATGGGTAAAATAACCAATATAACGTATATATAGCACTGGAGGTGTAAATAATGAGAAAATTTGAGAATCAAGTTCAATTAATAAAATATGAAGTATTAAAAGAAGTTTCTAAATTAGCATTTAAAGGCACTATAAAAGAAGAAAGACATAAAATACCAAAGACCATAATACCAGGTCCTGAACCAAGAAGTAGATGCTGTATATATAAAGAAAGGGCAATTATAGAAGATAGAGTAGAGCTTGCTATGGGTGGAAATAAAGAAAACAAGAATATAATAGAGGTTTTAGATATAGCATGCGATGCTTGTCCTATAAATAGATTCGTAGTAACTGAAGCTTGTAGAGGATGTCTTGCACATAGATGTTCAGAGGCATGTCCAGTGGGTGCTATACGTCATGTTGGTCATAAGGCATATATAGATAATAATAAATGTGTAGAGTGTGGAAGATGTAGAGAAGCATGCCAGTATAATGCAATAGCAGATGTTATGAGGCCTTGTAGAGAGGCGTGCCCAGTGGGTGCTCTTTCTATAGATAAAGATAAAAAGGCTGTCATAGATAATGAAAAGTGTATACAATGCGGTGCATGCGTATATCAGTGTCCCTTTGGTGCGATAGTAGATAAATCGTTTATAGTTGAGGTTATAGATTTGTTAAATAGAGCAAAGGAAGAAGATATACATGTATATGCAGCTATAGCCCCTGCGATATCTAGTCAATTTTATTATGCTAAGATAGGGCAAGTAGTAAATGGTTTAAAGAAACTAGGTTTTTATGATGTAGTAGAAGTAGCATTGGGAGCAGATATAGTGGCTCAACATGAGGCAGAAGAGTTTAAAGAAACTATAGAGGATAAAGGTGTAATGACCAGTTCCTGTTGTCCAGCCTTTGTGTCTCATATAAATAAAAATTATCCCATGCTTAAAGATAAAGTGTCAAGCTCGGTGTCTCCAATGATAGCTATATCTAGACTGATTAAGAATATTGATGATAATGCCAAGGTTGTATTTATAGGACCTTGTATCGCAAAAAAGATGGAGATAAAAGAAAAGGATTTATATGGAACTACTGATTATGTTATTACCTTTGAAGAATTAGCGGCGATGTTAGATGGTGCAGAGATAGATTTAGAATATCTAGAAGAGGACTCTCTAGATAATGCATCTTTTTATGGTAGGGTATTTGCTAGAAGTGGAGGTTTAACAGAGGCTATAAGACATGTTGTGGGTAAAGAGAAATATGATATAGACTTTGAACCTGTAATTTGCGAAGGGATGAAAGAATGTGAAAAGGCATTAAAAATAGCCAAAGCAAATAAATTAAAATGCAATTTTATAGAAGGAATGGCATGTGAAGGAGGATGTATAGGAGGTCCAGCATCTCTTCATCATGGTCCCAAAGATAGGGGTCAAGTAGATAAATATGGGAAAGAAGCAATGGAGAAGGATGTAAAAGATAGTATAAGGATATTTAATATAGACGGTATAGAATTGGAAAGAGAGATAGAAAAAGACCTATAAAGAGGTCTTTTTCTTTTGGACAAAAAAATGAAATTTTAGTATTATATTTATAACGGTTTTATTAAAATAATGTAATATATCCATATTAGGGGGAAAAATTGAATGACAAAACATATAAAGGTGCAGGTATTGTTGGTATTTAGTTTAATATTTTTCATATTGATTACAGGCTGTAATAAATTAACTAATGAATTAGAGAATATAAAAAATCAAACTGAAGATAATGAAAAAGGACTGGGCAAAAATCAAGTATTAAGAATGGGCTTTAATTCAATGCCACCACAATTGCTACCTCAAACTGCTAGAGACAATGTATCCTTTGATTTATTAAATGCAATATTTGAAGGATTAGTAAGATTAAACTCCAATGGAACAGTGGGACCAGGAATAGCTAAGAAGTGGGAAATAGATGAAACCAAAACAGTGTATACATTTGAATTAAGGGATGCTCAATGGTCTGATGGTACTTATGTAACAGCATATGATTTTAAAGAATCATGGTTAAAAGTATTGGATCCTAAAACCGAATCTCAATACAGCTATTTGCTTTTTAATATAAAAAATGCTCAGAAGTATAATGAGTCTCAAGGTGTGTCTTCAGAAGAAGTGGGGATAGATGTTATAGATAAGCACACATTACAGGTGACTTTAGAGAAACCATCGGATTATTTTATAGATTTGATATCTTTTGTTACATTTTTTCCTATAAAAGATGGGGATATTGAACAGTATGTGGATACCTATTTTAAAGCACCAAAAAATATAATATCAAATGGACCGTTTAAGATAAAGAAATGGGAAAAAGATGGCAATATAATTTTAGAAAAAAATCATATGTATTGGGATGAAAAAAATGTAGTGTTAGATAATATAGAAATAACAGTAATAGAAGATACAAATACTGCTGTAAATTTGTATAAAAAGGGCAAATTGGACGTAATAGAAGTGCCTAGCGAATATATAAATATTTATAAGGACACACAAGAATTTGGTAATATGATCACTGGAAACACATATTATTTGCAGTTTAACAATGAAGATACATTTTTTAAGAATAAAAAGATAAGGATGGCTTTAGCCCTTGCCATTGATAGGAAATCTTTAACAGAGAATATCCTTGCGGATGGTTCAATACCTGCATATGGTATAGTACCATACGGAATAAATGGGAAATATAATACACATTTTAGAAATGAAAATGGAAATTTATTTGATGATATTAATGATGAAAATATAGATAAACATACATTGATGAAATTATTAGATGAAGGTCTTAAAGAGTTGAATAAGACTAAGGAAGATTTAGAACAACATATAGCCTATATAATAGGAAATTCTGATAGACATAAAAAACTAGGTAAAGGATTACAACAGATGTGGATGGACAATCTAGATTTAAATGTAAAGATAGAGTCGTTAGAACTCTCTGAAAGACTAAAGAGATATGATGAAAAAAGATACACATTTGGCATAGCAGGATGGGGAGCAGATTATAATGATCCAGAGACTTTTTTGAATATATTTATAACAGGGGTAGGAAATAACGATTCTTATTGGAGTAATAGTAAATACGATGAATTGATGAACAAAGCAGCCAATAGTTTTGGAGAAGAAAGATTTAATTATATGTTACAGGCAGAAAAATTAATGATAGAGGAAATGCCAGTGTCACCATTATTTTTTGAGGCTAGGAATTTTTTACAAAAGAGTTATGTACAAAGATTGATAAGATATCCAGTAGGAGTTGACAATGAATATAAATGGGTAAATATATTGACACATTAAATTTTAAAGGCACTTTATAATTTTCTATAGTAAATACTATTTCTATAGGTATTTACTATAGAAAAAAATAGTATATACACTAGACAAAATAAATCAACAGTAGTATAATGATATTTGTTGTTGGACGAACTCCTTTAGCTCAGTTGGCTAGAGCACCTGACTCTTAATCAGGGTGTCCAGGGTTCGAATCCCTGAAGGAGTACCAGTGAAATCAATGCTTTCAGACTTTAGTCTGAGAGCATTTTTTATGTTTGACCCCTATTTGACCCCTATTGGATTTCATTGAAAATATGAGCAGTCTTATCCATAGCTTTTCTTTTCTGCTTTAATAACACATGGGTATATAAATCAGATGTTAATTTCATGGAAGAGTGACCTAATAATTCTTGCAATTCTTTCATGTCCATACCTGCTTCCAGACCTCTAGTAGCAAATGTATGCCTTAAATCGTGTGGAGATAATAAAGGTAGACCAATTTGCCTTAAGGACTCTCTTTAAACTCTTAGAAAAGGTACTAAAGCTTATAGGTGCACCATAAATATTAGTAAAAACTAGATTGTGAGGATTGTAATCTTTGCCTAATGAATATCGAGCTTCTCATCTTCCATTTTTTCTTTGTCTTATATTTCCTTTACCTTGACTTCTTGATTTTTAGCCATTGTATACCTCCTTTTACGAACTAGTGTTTGATTATATTGTAGCATAAACATATTGAACATGTAAGCAAAATGAAAAATATTACAAATAAAGAAGGGAAAAGAATATTGGTTGTAGAAATATAAATATTGGAAAATAATCGAAATATATAAATTTATTAGTATTATAAGCTTTTATTAGAATAGGAGAGTGTTTTTATGGATGGTGTTAAGTTCTTTAATATTGTTTCAGGAATAAGCTCAATACTTTCACTTTTAATATCAATATTCCTTGCTAATAAAGTAATAAAACTAAGTAATAAAATTAAAATAGATAACTCAGTGAAAACAGGGAAACAAGTGTCAATTGGTAAGAATAACAATATGGCAGGAAGAGATATAAAATGATGGAAAAGTTAATGCAACTTTTATTAGGAGATAACAATAATGTGGCAGGAAGAGATATTATTAAAAAAGAGTATCATTATGATCCACATCCAATACGATTTTATGAGAAAGATATAGAGGAAATTATTTTATGTTTTTCTGAAGAAATAAAAGAAATGTGTAATATAATTGAAAAGAATGATGATTTCTACAGACCAAACATTGAAGAAAAAAATCGTATTAACAATCTTACCGAAAGATATTTTAAATACATACAAAAAAATAGTTTAAACCACTTTCATAAAATTGAATCTTTCTTATATAATATAAGGAATAAAGAATATTTAAAAAAATATTTAAGTACCGCAAATGAATTAAATAATAAAATAATATGTAATAGAAATCAATTTGAATATTTTGAGAAAATATTTGATGTTATATATAATTACATTGTTGAAAATAATGATTATAATTTAAAATGTGATAAGAATTTAATTTGGATTTTTTTACATTATATGTATTATAATTGTGACATAGGTGATAAATATGATAAAACCACATAAATATATGAATTTAAAATTTTCAATATTAAATATAAGCAGTTTGATTATTCAAGAATTAAAAAACTCACAAGAAAAAAGAATATTATATTATAAATTATACAGCAAAATATGTAATGAACTTGAAGAAGATATTAATGAATTATTTTTAAATACATTAAATTTTTTGTTTGTATTAGGAGTTATAGAATATGATGAAGAAAAAGACAGTGTGGAGTTGATAGGATGAAAATTTCTAAAATTTATTCAAATGATAGTAGATTTAAAGATATTAAATTTGACGATGGATTAAACATAGTGCTTGGTCGTATAATTAATAAAGAAAATCTTGACTCTGACTCTCATAATTTAGGTAAAACGACTTTAATAGAATTAATCGATTTTATGTTTTTAAAAGAACTAAAAAAAGGACATTTTTTAAAAGAAAATTTTTCAAAGTTTAAAAACCATATTTTTTATATGGAATTAAAATTAGCAGAAAATAAATATATTACAATAAAAAGAGGCGTTGAAAAGAATACAAAAATCTATATTAAATTTCATGAAAGAAAAAATCAAAATTATATATATGAAAATAATTGGGATTATAGCGAATTACCTTTGACCTCAAAATTGCCTGAAAGAAGTCCTAAAATTATATTAAACAGACTAATTGGATTTGATGA
Source organism: Clostridiisalibacter paucivorans DSM 22131 (assembly GCF_000620125.1). Classification (NCBI taxonomy): domain Bacteria; kingdom Bacillati; phylum Bacillota; class Tissierellia; order Tissierellales; family Thermohalobacteraceae; genus Clostridiisalibacter; species Clostridiisalibacter paucivorans. Next base: position 79,035 of record NZ_JHVL01000014.1, read on the forward strand.
ATTATTTTCGTATGATTATAGACAGTATATTAATTATTTTTTAAGAACTCAGTATGACTATGATGAAATTTTTAAGCTTAATAAATTTCAAGGCAAAGATATTTCTTGGAAGCCTGCATTAGCTGATTTATTAGGTTTTGATGGTAATCTAATAAAAGAAAAATATGAAATTGAAGCAAAAATTAATGAAAAAGATAAATTACTCAAACAATTAGAAGACGAATTCAAAATAAATATTAATGAGTTAAATAAATTAAAAGCATTTATTAGTGCTAAGAAAAAGAAAAGAGATGAAGTTACTGAAAAAATTGACAGTTTTGATTTTTATTTTAAAGAAAGAGATTTAAGTAAAGAATTAATTGAAAAAGTTGAAGGGCAAATATCTCAATTAAATACAGAGGAATATAACTTAAAATATGATATTTGTGAAATCGAAAAATCAATGAATGCAACAAGTATTGAGTTTGATATAAATAAAGTAAAAAAAATATTTGAAGAAGTAAATATTTTTTTACCTGATCAATTGAAAAGAAATTATAATCAGTTAATTGATTTTAATCGAAAAATTACTGAAGAAAGGAATAAATTTTTAATTGATAATTTAAAAGAAAAGAAAAAAAAATTAAATAATGTTATTAGTGATTTAGAAAAATTAAACAATAGAAGAAATGAAATCTTATGTGTTTTGAAAGAAAAGGATTCATTTACTAAGTTTAAAAAGTATCAATTAGAATTAGTTAATTTAGAGAATGAAATAAGTGAATTGTCAAATAAGCTCGATAATACTAGTAAATTAGAAGAAATTTTTATTAAAAAACAAAAATTAATTAGAGATTTAGATTTCATTATAAGTAAAGGAAAGGTGAATTTTAATTCTGAAAATCCGTTTTTTGTGTCTATTCAAGATACATTCACAGATTTGGTAGATAAAATATTAGATGAAACTGCTATTTTATATTACGAAATAAATACTTCTGATAACATTGAATTTGAAGCTAAAATAACTAGTTTAAATGAGGAAGATAGACTAACTTCAAAAGCAGATGGCTACTCATATAAGAAAATGCTTTGTGTATGTTTTGATTTAGCATTATTAATGAATTATAAAGATAATAGATTTTTTGAATTTGTATATCATGATGGAAGTTTTGAATCAATGTCTAATACGAAAAAAATTAGGTATTTAGATACAATAAGAAGTATATGCAAAGATAATAATATACAGTACATTTTAACTATGTTAGAAGATGATATACCTCGTACAAGCGATGACAAATTATATAATATTAAAGAAAATGAGATTTGTGTTGTTCTTGATGATGAAAAGGAAGATAGAGGACGATTATTTGGTTTGAGTTTTTAATTAAAAATATAAATAGTTTTAAAAATATAATAATAATAGCAAATGAGAAAAGATTTTTTTGGTAAGTGGTGATGTAAATAAATCTGTGTTTAATTGAAAAAGCTCCTTTCTAGCAAGAATAAATTTCAAGCTAGTAAGGAGCTTTTTAATATCATAGATATAATAATTCATTCTTATAAATCACTAATCAACTTTTTTATATCTTTTTTTCTGTTGTTCGTTTCTTCCAAAGCTATTGAATAATTACTATTATTACCATTATCACGTCTTCTTCTATAGAATCAAAAGGGAGCTTTGACTTTTCTATATCAACTATAGTTTTATTTTTTTAAAAAACATTATTAAGTTTTTGTAATAATTATAAAACGAGGGTAGATGTCTTGAAATACACACTTATAAATTTTTTGCAAATCATATATATTGAACCAACACAATACATCTATTGCACAATTTACAACTATATAATTAGTTGTATAAATAGCTTGGTTGCCACATTTATAACTATATGTATTTGTCAACCGAAATTTCCTCTAAATTCTAATCGAATTCTCCTCTAGTTAAGGTAAAAAAATTATTGCTTTTCTAACCAAAGTTTAGTTTCTTTTAATCTATAAGAATTACCATTCATATTTACAATATATGATTTATGTGTAAGTCTATCTATTATTGCAGCTGTCATTACTGGATCTTTAAATATTTCATCCCACCTTTCAAATGATAAATTTGTAGTTATTATTGTAGATTTTCTTCCTGCTCTTAAGGAAAGATAGGTGAATAAGAGCTCAGAGGCTTCTTTATCAAAAGAAATATATCCAAGTTCATCTGCTATTATCAAATCATATTTCTCAAATTTCTT
>NZ_JHVL01000017.1:0-49161 GCF_000620125.1 Clostridiisalibacter paucivorans DSM 22131
GAAGTAAATAGAAAGCCTAAAAAGAGTAAAATATATAAGCATAAAACAGCCTCTATTCCATTTAGGAAATGCGCTGTAACCAATGGAAGAAGGGCAATACAGAAAATGCTAGGTGATAGATGTGCAAGTAACCTAAAGCTAAGCTTTTAAAGATATCGTTTCTAATAATATTAAATACAGGATATCTATGCCCTAACGGTCAGTAATGAGGATATAAAATTGAAATATAACAATGTCTAAAATAATTTCGCCCTAACGGGTGTTAAATACATAAATTTAAAACCTAAAAATCAATAGTTATTGGATGATTAAATCTAAAGAAAAATAATTGCCAACTATTACTTGACAGTAACCTTATTTTTCCTTATATTGAAATATTACAGATTATTTGCTATACTTAACAGATATTAAAAAATATTTAAATAATAGTGTGAAGATTTAAAAATATTAAGAGGATTTATCAAATGATTGTAGAATTATATAAGTTATGGAGTGGGTCTAATAAAATCAATTTATGAATATGATTTTATTAGATGCATTAAATAAAAAAGAAAACTTAGGAGGGGATTACAAGATGTATAAAAAAAGCTTGATTTTGCTTCTTGTGCTAGTATTAGTAGTCGGTGCATTTGCAGGCTGCTCGTCAGACTCTACAAATGAGCCAGCAGAAGAACAGCAAAATGGCGAAGACCAAGGTGATGTGTCAGAAGGTGGAGAGAAGGTTATAAGATGGAATCTGAACTCAGATCCTAAGACTATTGACCCACAGCTTAATAGTGCTGCTGATGGTGGTCACATAGTTAACAATATTTTTGAGGGATTAATGAGAGAGGTAAATGGTAAACTTGAGCCTGCTATGGCAGAGACTTATGATGTATCTGATGATGGGCTTAAATACACTTTCCATTTGAGAGATGCAAAATGGTCTGATGGAAAACCTGTAACAGCTCAAGACTTTGAATATGCATGGAAGAGAGCATTAAACCCTGAAGTTGCTTCTGAATATGCATTCCAACTTTTCTATGTTAAAGGTGGTCAAGACTACTTTGAAAACAATGGAAAAATTGAAGATGTAGCAGTTAAGGCTGTTGATGAAAAGACATTAGAGGTTGAATTGACAGGACCTACTCCATATTTCTTAGATTTAACAACATTCTATACTCTTATGCCTGTAAGGAAAGATATGGTAGAACAAGATCCAGAGGGATGGGCTAAGGATCCTGAATTGGCCGTTACTAATGGACCATTTAAATTAGAAGAGTATTCAACAGGAGATAAAATAGTACTTACTAAAAATGAGCATTATTGGCAAGCAGATAAGGTTAAAGTTGATAAGATTATAGCAAGTATGATAGTAGAGGCATCTACTGCTCTTACTGCATATCAAAATGATGAATTAGATGCAATGGATGAATTTCCAGTACAAGAGATACCAAGATTAGTAGTAGAAGATCCAACATTTGAAATTAGACCTCTTGTAGGTACTTATTACTATATATTCAATGTAACTAAAGAGCCTACTGATGATTTAAGAGTAAGAAAGGCGTTGACTTATGCAATAGATAGAAAAGCTATAGTTGACACTGTTACTAAGGGTGGAGAGACACCAGCTACTGGTTATGTGCCACCAAGTTTAACAGATTCTCAAGGCAGAAATTTCAGAGAAGTTAATGGAGACTTTAATATAGAAGCTAAACCTAAATTGGAAGAAGCTAAAGCATTATTAGCTGAAGCAGGATATCCAGAAGGCGAAGGATTCCCTAAAATAACTTTAATTTATAATACAAACGAAAAACATAAGGCAGTAGCAGAGGCTATTCAAGAGATGTGGAGAAAGAACCTTGGTATAGAAGTAGAACTTACTAACCAAGAGTGGGCAGTATTCCAAGATACAAGACATGAAGGTAACTTTGAAATAGCCAGAGCAGGTTGGTTAGGGGACTATGCTGACCCAATGACATTCCTAGATATGTGGACATCATATTCAGGAAACAACGATGCTCAGTGGAGAACTACAGACACATTTGATTGCCCTGCTAATGATAGGTTTACAGAAGTAATAGAGCAATCTAAGGTTGTTAGTGGAGAAGAAAGAGATAACTTATTATATGAAGCAGAGAAGTTGATGATGGATGACTTGATAGTAATGCCTATTTACTATTACACAGATCCAACAGCTGTTAAAGAACGTGTACAAGGATGGGAAAAGACAAAACTAGGTCACTGGTGGTTTGGTTTTGCTGATATAGTAGAATAATAAATAAAAAAAGTAGCAGCTTGTCTGCTACTTTTTTTATTTATTATTCTACTATTAACTTTTGTTATAAAGATATTTTGTCAATGATTTGAGTTATAACTTGACTGATATTTTTTAAAATGTTGCAATTATATACGTATATAAAACTGTTTTTAGGGCAAACAACATATTTATTGCAAGTAGAAATTATTTTTAATTATATTTTTGAAAATTCAGAAGGAGTTTAATTAAATATGTAGAATAATATAGTCTATGGAGTAGAAAAGAAAAGTATAATTAATAATAGAAGAGGGGGAATAAAATGTATAAAAAGAGTTTGATTTTATTGTTGGTGCTTGTATTGGTGGCGGGTGCATTTGCAGGGTGTAGCTCTGAATCTACGACTACTGATGAAACTGCTGAAAACCAAGAAGAGGGTACTAATAGTGCACAAGATACAGAAGGTAAAGATGAAAATATAATTAGAGTTAATATTAATTCCGATCCGAAAACTATAGATCCTCAATTAAATTCTGCTATTGATGGTGGGAATATAATTATGCATATGTATGAAGGATTGATGAGAGAAATAGATGGTAAGATGGAACCTGCTATAGCAGAGACTTATGATGTATCTGATGATGGACTTAAATATACTTTTAATTTAAGAGACGCCAAGTGGTCAGATGGAGAACCAGTTACAGCCCATGACTTTGAATTTGCATGGAAGAGGGCATTAGATCCCAATACTGGTTCTGAATATGCAACACAATTATTTTATATTAAAGGTGGCCAAGAGTTTTATGAAGGTAAAGGCTCTAGAGAAGATGTAGCTGTAAAGGCCGTAGATGAAAAGACATTAGAAGTTGAACTTACAGGACCTACTCCATACTTTTTAGATTTAACTGCATTTTTTACCTATATGCCTGTTAGAGAGGATATAATAGCAAAGGATTCCGATGGATGGTCAAGGAATCCCGATGTAGTAGTAGCAAATGGGCCATTTAAGTTAGAAGAATATGTTACTGGAGACAAGTTTGTGCTAACTAAAAACGAAAACTATTGGAATGTAGAAAACATTAAAATTGATAAGCTAGTTGCCAGTATGATAGTGGAGTCATCTACCATACTTACTGCTTATGAAAATGGAGAGTTGGATGCTATAGATAATGTGCCAAAACAGGAAATACCGAAACTGTTAGTGGAAGATCCTACATTTGAAATTAGACCAATATTAGCAACATATTTCTATATATTTAATGTTACTGAGCCACCAGTAGATGATATCAATGTAAGAAAGGCATTGACCTATGCAATAGATAGAAAGGCCATAGTTGAGACCGTAACTAAAGGTGGAGAAATGCCAGCCGCTGGGCTAGTACCTCCAGGACTTACTGATTCAAAGGGAAATAATTTTAGAGATGTCAATGGGAATTTTGGAATAGATCCACAAAAGGCTCAAATAGAAAAGGCTAAAGAGTATTTGGCAAAGGCGGGATACCCAGATGGTAAAGGATTCCCTAAGACTACAATGTTATATAATACTAGTGAAAGTCATAAGGCAGTAGCAGAGGCTATACAAGAGATGTGGAGAAAGAATCTTGGTATAGATATAGAGCTTGCTAATCAAGAGTGGGCAGTATTCCAAGATACAAGGGCTCAAGGAAACTTTGTAATAGCTAGAAGGGGATGGTTTGCAGATTATGCTGATCCTATGACATTCTTAGATCTATGGACATCATATTCTGGAAACAATGATGCTCAGTGGAAGACCACAGATGAACATAAATTCCCTAATAATGAGAAATATACAGAATTAGTAGAAAAGTCTAAAGTTGCCACAGGAGAAGAAAGGGATGAATTATTATATGAGGCAGAAAAACTGATAATGGAAGATATGGTTGTTATGCCTGTGTATTATTATACAGACCCAACAGCAGTTAAGGACCATATTAAGGATTGGTATAAGACTAAATTGGGATATTGGTATTTTGGAAATGCTGAAATAGTAAAGTAATGTACAATTAGAGGTATATAAAAATAATAAAATTATAAAGACAAGTCGGGTATGTTTCCAGGCTTGTCTTTTATTTTGAAAAAAATTTAATATACATAAAAAATTAAGAAGGAAAAGCACTGAAATTAGTAGAATATTTAACTAATAATAATTAAGGTGTGGTGATTGGAAATGGATGTAAAAGAAATAGAAAACTTTATAAAAAAGATACAATCAGTAATGACATGCAAGGCTATTAGTAATGAAAGCGATGAAATAATTGAAATGCATATATTGGCAGATATAAATAGAAGCGCCAAACAGCTGTCACGAGATGTACAGACAGGACTTGTTTCGAAATTTGGTATAAAGATTGACCATAGAAAAATCAGTATAGCTCAAATAGATCAGAAGACCATAAGAGATATGCATTTTAGGCTGAGAGTACATTCCATATCATTAACCACTACTGCTACTAAGGCTGTGGCTAGGGTAATATTGGCAAGAGGCGAAGATATTTTTGAAGGCCAGGCTGTAGGACCCAATACAGAGTTTAATGTAAAAAAACTTTTTGCTACTGCTACATTGAGGGCAGTGGAAAGATTTCTTAATATAGAGGAAAAATTTATATTGGAGGATATAAAGACTGTAGCTTTAGCAGGAAAAGATGTAATAGTAACGGCTATAGCATTTTTGTCTCCTATGGATGAGGAGGCTTTCTGTGGATGTGCATTTGTAGGTAAAGATTTTAGAGAGTCCATAGTAAAATCAACCCTTGACGGTATAAATAGAAGAATTATAAAATTATATAATCTAAGAGAGGAAGACAGTTTTATTGGGCAATTATCTTAAATAGATTATAAATAAGTTAAAAAGGCCAGCTAATATATAAATTTTAGCGTAGCGAATATAGCCTGCTGCTATAGCGTACCAGCAGAGAATAGAAAAGGGGGCTATATTCAATGAGAAGAGTTATGATGACTTTATTAAGCTTATTAGCTTTATTGTTAGCAAGTGGAGCTCATTATTCATGGTATTAATTTAATTATAGCTGGCCTTTTATATATACTTAAAGGAGGGAACTATGGAAAAATTACCTCAAAAAGCAATCATATATATAATTTTAATATTTTTTTTAGCATCTGCATTATTAATATATTTATTTCATAATTATGACATAAATGACTATAAAGTATTGGTGCATTTTACAATACTTGCTATAATAGCAGAAAGTTTTTTTATAACTATATCTAGTACTATGGCAGTTTCGGTGGGATTTGCCATAGGATTGGCATCAATAATAGTTGCAGGACCATTGACATCTGCATTGGTTTCTGGAATGGGATTTATGCTTAGAATTCCTAAGATACCTGAAAGGGGTTATGTACATTTATTTAATACCCCTATTTATAAAACACTATTTAATGTATCCCAAAGTATAATAATAACGGGATTATCAGGACTTGCATATATTAAGTTTGGAGGAGTTGTGGGGAAAGAGAGTTTCAAATTTTCCATAGTTGCCGTACTGATGGCTCTATTGGTAGATGCTGCATTGAATACTATAATTATGACTAGACTCATGTCATTTCTTATGGGAAAGAGCTTTATAAAGATGTGGTTGGAAAGTATAAGGGGAACATTGGCTAGTTCCCTAGCAGTGGGTATATTGGGAATAATAATAGCATTGGCCTATATAAGCTATGGAATAATTGCGGTAGTATTGTTTTTTGGGCCTTTACTTTTGGCTCGATACTCTTTCAGATTATATATAGATATGAAAAATATATATATGGATACTATACATGTACTAGCTAATACAATGGAGGCAAAGGATAAATATACCAGTGGACATTCTTCTAGGGTAGGAGAATATGCAGTAATGCTTGCTAAAAAATTAGAATTGCCAGATAAAAAGATAGAAGACATAAGAATAGCAGCTATTTTGCATGATATAGGTAAGATAGGCATAGATGATAATATATTAAAAAAGCCAGGCAAACTAACTAATTATGAATATGAGATTATACAAAAGCATCCATTGATAGGTGCAGAAATACTTAGCGATGTGAAATTTTTAAAGCAAATAACAGATATTATAAAATCCCATCACGAAAGATATGATGGTAAAGGATATCCGTCTAAAATAAAGGGCAAGGAAATACCTTTGGAGGCCTGTATATTGTCCATAGCAGATGTATATGATGCAATGACTTCTGATAGGCCCTATAGGAAGGCACTATCTAAGAGGATAGCATTACAGGAAATAGAGAGAAATGCAGGTACCCAATTTGATCCTGAATTAGCCCATCTATTTGTGGATATGATGAAAAATGAAGATACAGAGGGAGATGTACTGATATGTTGATGGAATCTATGGTAACATCTATAGCTGTAGGCAAGGTAAGGGGAGGGAAGATTAAACGTATAGGAGAGCAATATATAAAGGGATGGTATTTATTTATAATAGGATTTGGTATGGAGTTTTTGTCTGTATATATTAGATTAAAAGATATATCGGGGATATCCTCGATATTAGATAGATATTTTGTATATATACATATATTGTCATATATATTAATATTTATAGGTATATATTTAAACGTTGAGAAGCTGTCAATGAAAATAATATTTGTAGGTGCATTGTTCAATTTTATAGTTATAGTTGTAAATGGAGGACAAATGCCTGTATCTGAAGAAGGTCTATTGAAATTAGGGCTTATGGACAATCTAGCGATGCTAAAAAATAATATGGTTTTAACTCATGCATTGATAAATAAGTCAACAAAATTGGCCTTTTTAGGAGATATAATACCGTTACTCAAACCTTATCCATTACCTAAAATGATTAGCATAGGAGATGTATTTTTGGGTATAGGAATATTTGCATATATACAAAATCTTATGATTAATAGGAAATAAAAGGGCATGGATTTTAGTTGATTTTATAGTATTTTAATGTTATATATAATATTAGTGGCAAATACATTTTTAGAGGAGATAATAACAGATGAGAAGAAGAAAGACAGGATTTTCCGTAGCACTATTCATAGTTATGTTGATCGCAGTATTGGGGATATATTTCTTTAATGAAATTTCCAATGGGCCTATAATAGAGCCTAATATTTTAAAGAAGGCAGAAAGTGATACACAAAAAGAAGAAACTAAAGAACCTGTTGAAGAGGTGACTAATATAGAGGCTACATTAGTTGCCACTGGAGATATAATGTTTCATTCTACTCAGATAAAGGGTGCTTATAATGAAGAACAGGACAAGTATGTATTTGATAATGTATTTAAAAGTGTAAAAAAATATATAGAATCTGCAGATTTAGCATTGGGCAATTTTGAGACTGTAACTGCTGGACCAGAGCATGGCTATAGGGGTTTTCCCACATTTAATAGCCCAGAGTCGACATTGGAAGCCCTTGGAAATACGGGGTTTGATATATTGACTACAGCAAATAATCATTCATTAGATGGTGGAAAAGAGGGTATTATAGAAACTATCGACAATATAAATAAATATGGCATGGAAAATGTAGGTACTTATAAAGAAAAGACAGATGATATATTGATAAAAGATATAAATGGGATAAAAATAGCTATATTATCTTACACATATGGTTGTAATGGATTAGAAGCAAGATTGACCAAAGACGAATTAGATGCTATGGTAAATAGAATAGATGAAGATAGAATAATGAATGATATAAATAAAGCTAATGAACAAGATGTAGATTCAACAGTGGTATTTATTCATTGGGGAAATGAGTATCAGAGGACTCCATCTCAGTATCAAACTGATTTAGCTCAGAAGATGTTTGATTGGGGAGCAGATATAATATTGGGTAGTCACCCCCATGTTATACAGAAATCTGAAAAAATAGATCATAATGGAGAAGATAAGTTTGTCATATATTCCATGGGTAATTTTGTATCTAACCAACGTAGGGAAACTTTAACTAATAGCAGTAAAGTATATACAGAAGATGGAGTAATAGTTCAAATAACTTTGGATAAAGACTTAAAAGCAGGAAAAACTAAAATCAAAGAAGTTTCCTATGTGCCCACATGGGTTCACAGATATAGAGCTGAGGGTAAATACAAATATGAGATATTACCTGTAGAAGAATATATAAATTCAGAGGAAACTACATTGGCCAAGGAAGTAATAAATAAAATGGAAGGGTCATATAAAAATACTATATCTCTTATGGACACAGAAAAGAAAGAAGAAGATGACCAAGAATAAGGATACTTATTTTTGGTTTTTTTTCACAAAAAATAAAAATAGTTAAATTATATGTTTTAAATATTCAATAAAAATTATATAATTTTTATATAGGTGTTAATAAAATGGCTAGAAAGACAAATATTTTCATAAAGAGTAAGATATTAGAAGTTTAACGAAAAATATATTTCGGGATTTATTCCCGGGAAATAGTTTAAGGATATATATATAAATAAAATATGTATTATGACAATAATACTTGATGACTAATGAGGTGTTATAAATTGGAATATATAAAGGATATATTTTTAAATATTGGAATAAGGGATATCATAGATATATTTATAGTGGCCTTTGCTTTTTATAAGATATATACATTGATTAAAGAGACTAGGGCAGAGCAGTTGATAAAAGGTATAGTAGTGTTGTTGATAGCTACCAAGGCCAGTGAACTTCTAAAACTCTTTACAACCAATTGGATATTAGAAAAGACTATGACTGTAGGGGTAATAGCTTTGCTGATAGTCTTTCAACCTGAACTCAGAAGAGGGCTAGAATATATAGGTAGAACTAAATTTCTTTCTAAATCCTTTATAGAAATAGAGAAAGAAGATATAAATCAAGTTATCGAAGAAATAACTGATGCTATGGCATCTCTGTCTAGACAAAAAATTGGAGCATTGGTGGTATTGGAAAGGGAGACGGGATTAAACGAAATCGTTGAAACAGGAACTAGTATAAATGGGCTTGTATCTAGTGGACTATTGATAAATATATTTATTCCTAATACTCCATTGCATGATGGGGCAGTAGTAATAAAAGAGGATAGGGTGAAGGCAGCGTCTTGTTTGCTCCCATTATCAGAAAACATGAATATAAATAAAGAATTGGGTACTAGACATAGGGCAGCATTGGGAGTAACAGAGAAATCAGATTGCTTGGCTATAGTGGTTTCTGAAGAGACAGGTGCCATATCGGTAGCGGAAAATGGGTCCCTCTCTAGATATGTGGATATCCAGACATTAAGAGAGATATTGAACAAGATATATGAAAAAGAGAAAAAGAAACAGGGACTGTTGTTAAAATGGAGGAATAAAGATGAAAATCATCAAGGATAAAAATTTTACTATGAAAGTAGTAGCTGCTTTTTTTGCCATTATATTATGGACATATGTAATGACAGATATAAATCCCATAATAGATAAAGAGATCCCAAATGTAAATGTGGAGTTATTAAATGTAGATAAGGTAAGACGGTCTAATCTTAAATTGATGAGTCCTGAAAGTGTAAGTATAACTGTAAAAATATCGGGAAGAAGGAATGAAATATATAATATAGACAGAGATGATATAGTTGCACAAGCGGATTTAACAGGTTATCAAGAAGGGGTACATAAAGTGCCGATAGAGATTGCAAATACTATAAATTCAGATAAGGTAGAGGATTATTACCCAAAGTCAGTACTTTTTGAATTTGATAAAATAATAGAGAAACAATTACCTGTAAATGTAAATATATCAGGAAATATAGGCAAAGGTCATACAGTTGAAAAGGGTACAGCTAAACCTAATAATGTAATAATAAGGGGACCTAGATCATGGATTAATTCTATAAAAAAAGTAGTAGCTACAGTAAATGTAACTGGGGCTTCTAAGGATATAAATACTACGGTACCCTTTAAGGTATTAGACGATAAGGGGAATGAATTGGTAGGTGTGGAAAAGGAGCCAGAAATAGTAGAGGTATATTTACCTGTAAAGAAGGTAAAGGATGTACCTATTAACCCAATATTAAAGGGAGAAGTATTGAATGGATATAAGGTAAGTAATGTAATATCAAATCCTCCGTTGGTAAGGATTAAAGGATATGATAAATATATTTCAGAAGTATCGGAGATAAACACAGTACCTGTAGATATAAACTTTGCCAAGGGAGATATAATAGCAGAAACAGCTCTGGAGATACCAGAAGGGGTCCAGCTAATGACCGATATAGATAAACCAGTAGTAACCGTAACTGTTGAAGAGATAAAGGAAAAAGAATTTCAATATGGATTTGAAGATATAGATTTAAGAAATTTGTCTTCTGATCTAAAGATTGAAACCTTAGATGAAGATAAAGATATAACAGTAACTGTTAAGGCTGTAGAAAAGGTAATTGAAAATATAGATAAACAAGATTTAGTTCCATATATAGACTTTAATCAGCTTGGAGAGGGGGAACATAGGGTAGATTTAGCTATAGATAAGCCTCAAATGATTGAATTTATAAATATTACACCTAAATCTATAAAAATAGAATTAAAAGATGAAAAAACTAATGAATTAAAGGAAGAAGAATAGGAGGCGTATGCCTTGAAAAGGGAGTTAGAAGTAATATTAAATTCTACTAATGATGCCATAATAGCTATAGATAAAGATGAGACAATAACTTTATTTAATAAATTGGCTGAGCATCTTACAGGAATAAATAGTCAATATGCATTGGGTAAGCCAGTAAAAAAGGTCATACTAAATACTAGATTACCCAATGTATTGGAAAACGAAGAACCTGAATTAAATAGAGATCAAGATTTAGGCAACTTAAAGATTATAACTAGCAGAATACTAATAAGGGATGGTATGGGTAAGATCATAGGTGCAGCTGCTATATTTAGAGATATAACTGGAACAGTTAGACTTAATTCTAAAATTGCTAGACTTAAAGAGATACAAAGTATGTTAGAAGCAGTGTTACATGCAGCTCAAGATGCCATATCGGTGGTAGATCAAAATGGTATAAATGTGATAATCAATCCAGCCTATACTAGACTAACAGGGCTAGGAGAAAGTGATATTATAGGAAAGATAGCCACAGCCGATATAGCTGAAGGAGAAAGTATACATTTAAAGGTGTTAGAGACTAAGAAATCAGTGAGAAACGCCAGATTAAAATTAGGGCCTAAAAAAAAGGAAGTGTTGGCAACGGCTTCTCCAATAATAGTAGATGAAGAATTGAGGGGGAGTGTGGCAGTATTACATGATGTGACTGAGATAATGAATTTGACCAATGAGTTAAAAGTAGCAAAACAGATAATAAGGAAATTAGAAGGAAAATATACCTTTGACGATATAGTTGGTGAGAATTCATTAATAGTTGAAGCGGTTGAAAAGGCTAAAAAGGCAGCAAAGGTACCTGCAAATGTAGTGCTTAGAGGAGAAAGTGGTACAGGTAAGGAGTTGTTTGCCCATGCTATACATAATGCCAGTGATAGGAAATTTAATCAATTTATAAGGGTTAATTGTGCTGCATTAAATGAAAACTTATTGGAAAGTGAACTCTTTGGATATGAAGAAGGAGCATTTACAGGGGCTAAAAAAGGCGGAAAAAAGGGATTCTTTGAACAGGCATGTGGAGGAACTTTATTTTTAGATGAAATAGGAGAGATTAATCAAAACACTCAAGTTAAATTATTGAGGGTATTGCAAGAAAAAGAAATAGTTAGAGTTGGGGGAACAGATGCTATAGATGTAGATGTGAGACTTATAGCTGCCACTAATATGGACCTGGAAAAGGCTATGGAACAAGGTACTTTTAGAGAAGATCTATATTATAGATTGAATGTAATGCCTATAGAAATACCTCCACTTAGATATAGGATAGATGACATATATGTACTTGCATTGAATTGCATAAAGAAGCTAAATGTAGAATATGGAAGAAATATAGAGGATATATCATTTGATGCAGTGGAGGCATTGAAGGAACATGATTGGCCAGGAAATGTAAGAGAGTTAGAAAATGTAATAGGTAGGGCAATTATAAATATGAGGGTGCAAGAAAAGATTATATTGTATAGACACTTGCCCACCATGGGAGATACTGATATAATAAAAGATAGAACTAAGGAGTTTAGCACAGATAAATCAAAGGATTTTGAAGATACTACATCACTACAAAATGTGGTAGAGGATACGGAAAAGGAACATATACTTAGAGTACTGGATAAATATAATCACAATAAAACGGAAACTGCCAAAGCATTGGATATATCCATAAGAAGTCTATATTATAAAATGGAAAAATATAAAATCAAAAAATAGTATGCAACAATTTGCATACTATTTTTAAATACGCAAATAATTGCATGCAACTGATTTCAAAATCCAAAATAAATTGTAGACTTTAAAAAATATTTTATTTAAAATATAAAAGTCAATGTAAGTAAAATACAGATGTTAAGATATGTCAATTTCGAATTATGAGAAAATTGGCATATCTATTGCAACTATTAATATAATAGATATGAAAATATAGAAAAGATATGAAAATATAGAAATGTATTTATGGGGTGATTTGGTGATAAAGAGATTTGAAGATGTAATAAATATGGCTAGAAAGAAAGGGCCAAAGACTATAGCTGTTGCAGTTGCCCATGATAAAGAGGTGTTGCTGGCTATTAAAAGGGCTTTAGATTTTAAAATAGCCAATAGTATATTGGTTGGAGACAGGGAAAAGATTGTACAAATAGCAGAACAAATAAAATTAAATATAGAAGATGTAAAGATTATAGATGAAAAAGACATTACTAAAGCATCCTTGAAGGCAGTGGAATTAGTTAGCACAGGGAAGGCTCATATGGTAATGAAGGGATTAGTTGATACATCTATAGTATTAAAGGCAGTGCTTAACAATGAAGTTGGATTGAAGACTGGTAAGGTTCTAAGTCATGTGGCAGTATTTGATTTGGAAAAATACGACAAGCTTTTATTTATAACTGATGCAGCTATGAATATAGCTCCAGGACTTAAAGAGAAAAAAGAGATATTGGAGAATGGTGTATATGTAGCTCATTCTTTAGATATAGAAAGACCTAAAGTGGCGGTTTTATGTGCCAAGGAAAAGGTTAACCCTAAAATGCCAGACACATTAGATGCTCAAAGTCTTGTGTCTATGTGTGAAAAAAATGAAATACAGCAGTGTATTGTTGGGGGACCCTTTGCATTGGACAATGCCATATCTATGGAGGCAGCTAAACATAAGGGGATAACCCATGAAGTTGCAGGAGATACAGATATTTTATTAGTTCCAGATATAGAAGCAGGAAATATTCTGTATAAGGCACTGGTATTCTTGACAGAGGCTGAGAATGCAGGAGTAATAGTAGGGGCTAAGGCACCGGTAATACTTACATCTAGAGCAGATAGTGATAAAGCAAAACTGAATTCCATAGCATTGGGAGTTTTGATGGCATCAAATAATAAAAAATAAAGAGGTTAATTAGGAGGAATCAATATGGGAGAATCATATAGACTATTGGTGATAAATCCAGGTTCTACATCGACTAAGATAGCTATATTTGATAATGAAAGGAATGTATTTGAGAAGACATTGAGACATTCTTCGGAGGAGCTTTCTAAATATGATAAGGTATATGATCAGTATGAATTTAGAAAGGATATCATTTTGGAGACATTAAATGAACAGGGTATAAATGTAACTAAACTCAGTGCAGTAGTAGGAAGAGGAGGACTTTTAAAGCCTATAGATGGTGGTACTTATGAAGTAAATAAGAGAATGATTGAAGACTTAAAGATAGGTATAATGGGAGAACATGCATCTAATCTTGGAGGAATAATAGCCCATGAGATAGCATCTCAACTCAATATTCCCTCATTTATAGTGGATCCTGTAGTAGTAGACGAGATGGATGATGTAGCAAGGGTATCAGGGATTCCGGAGTTGGAGAGAAAGAGCATATTCCATGCATTGAATCAAAAGGCGGTTGCTAGAAGGGTAGCAGTAGAATTGGAAAAGGGATATGAAGATATAAATGTAATAGTGGCTCATTTAGGTGGAGGTGTGTCTGTAGGGGCACATAAAAAGGGAAGAGTAATAGATGTAAACAATGCCCTTGATGGAGAAGGACCTTTTTCACCTGAAAGAGCTGGGGGATTACCAGCAGGAGATTTGGCTAAGATGTGTTTTTCTGGCAAGTATACCCATGAGGATATTAAGAAGAGATTAAAGGGTAATGGTGGTCTAGTTGCATATCTAGATACAAATGATGCAAGAGAAGTAGGTAAAATGATAGATGAAGGCAATAAAAAAGCAGAACTAATATATAGGTCTATGGCATATCAAGTAGCCAAAAATATAGGTAGTTGTGCAGTAGTATTAGATGGTAAGGTAGATGCTATAGTACTTACAGGTGGTATAGCCTATGATGAAAGATTTACTAATTGGGTTAAAGAAAAGGTAAGTTTCATAGGTCCAGTATATATATATTCAGGAGAAGATGAATTGGGTGCTTTGGCCCAAGGAGGACTTAGAATATTGAAGGGTGAAGAAAGGGCTAAAATATACGAGTAGGATGTGATTATTAGAATGAATGATAAAAGGATCAGGATAATAACGGGGCATTATGGCAGTGGAAAAACAGAATTTGCTGTGAATTATGCTGTCAAATTGGCACAGTCTGGAAAAAAAGTAGTCATATCAGATTTAGATGTTGTAAACCCTTATTTTAGAAGTCGTGAAAAAACTGAACAATTAGCTAAATATGGTGTAAAAGTTATAGGTAGTTCAGTCCGTGCATCAGCAGTAGATATTCCCGCTATATCATCAGAAGTGGCAGCCCCTCTTCAAAATGAACAATATGAAGCGGTACTTGATGTAGGAGGAGACCCTATAGGTGCTAGGGCTTTGGGTAGATATGTAGATTATTTTGAAAAAGGTAAGTATGATATGTTTTTTGTACTAAATGCCAACAGAAAGGAAACTTCTACTGTGGAAGGTGCAATACATTATCTTAAAAATATAGAAGTAGTTGCGAGGGCCAATGTCACTGGCATAATAAACAATACACATCTCCTCAAAAGTACAACAGTAGAAGATGTGTTAAAGGGACAAAAATTGGCTAAAGAATTATCTGAAAGGCTAAATATACCCATAAGATACACATCTGTTATTGAAAAAGTAGCTAAAGACTTAAATCCCGATGAGATTGAAGGAGAAATATTCCCTATAAAGATGTATATGAGGGAAGAATGGATGAGTTAAAGTTAATAAAAAACTCATATGAGTTTTTTTATATAATTTAACATTCAATATTTGTCAATTAAATTGTATTAATAAGGGAGGGTTGAAAATGGCAAAGGCAAAAGGAAAGGTGACTTTTAGTGAAGACAGATGTAAGGGCTGTGGGCTATGTACTACCGTATGTCCAGTGAAAATAATTACATTGGATACAGAGAGAATAAACGTAAAGGGATATCACCCAGCAGTAGTTACAGATATGGATAAATGCATAGGTTGCGCAAATTGTGCTACTATGTGTCCAGATGTAGTTATAAAGGTAGAGAGAATAACCGAATAAATAAATTTAAAGGAGGTAAAAATCAATGGCTAAAGTTTTAATGAAGGGTAATGAAGCCATAGGTGCAGCGGCTATACAAGCAGGATGCAAATATTTCTTTGGTTACCCTATAACACCTCAAAGTGAATGTCCAGAGTATATGGCTAGAGAGTTGCCTAAAATAGGAGGAATATTTTTACAAGCAGAAAGTGAAATAGCTGCTATAAATATGGTATATGGAGCATCAGGTGCAGGTGCAAGGGTTATGACATCTTCATCAAGCCCTGGAATTTCTTTGAAGCAAGAAGGTATTTCATATATAGCAGGTGCAGAGTTACCATGTGTTATAGTAAATGTAATGAGAGGTGGACCAGGACTAGGTAGTATACAACCTTCCCAAACAGACTATTTCCAATCTACCAGAGGTGGAGGAAATGGAGATTATAGATTAGTAGTATTGGCGCCATCCAATGTTCAAGAATTAGTTGACCTTATAATAGAAGGATTTGACATAGCAGACCAGTATAGAAATCCTGTAATGGTTGTAGGAGACGGTATGATAGGACAAATGATGGAACCAGTTGAATTTAAAGAGCCTAAGAAAAGAGCTCTTCCACAAAAAGATTGGGCAACAACAGGAACAGAAGGAAAAAGAAAACCTAATATAATAAATTCTCTATATCTACAACCAGAAGATTTAGAAGAGCATAATATTCATCTTCAAAAGAAATATGATGAAATAAAGCATAATGAAGTTAAGGTTGAAACCTATAATATAGAAGATGCTGAAGTAGTTATAGCAGCATATGGAACTACAGCTAGAATAGCTAAAACTGCCATAGATAAGCTTGAAGAAGAAGGAATAAAAGTAGGACTTATAAGACCAATAACATTATGGCCATATCCTTATGATGCATTTGAAAAAATAAATGATAAGTGTAAAGGTATATTAGTAACAGAAATGAATACAGGACAGATGGTAGACGATGTTAAGATTGCAGTTAAAGGTAAATATCCTGTACATTTCCATGGAAGATACGGTGGTATGGTACCAACTCCAAATGAAATGATTGACAAAGTAAAAGCTATAATTGGAGGTGAAAAGTAATGGCAGTAGTATTTGATAAAACTAAGGGATTGACAGATACTCAGTTTCACTATTGTCCAGGATGTACCCATGGTATAGTCCATAGACTTGTAGGAGAAGTATTAGAAGAATTGGGAGTGTTAGAAAAAGCTGTTGGCGTTGCACCTGTTGGATGTTCAGTACTTGCGTATAAATATTTTAATGTAGATATGCATGAAGCTGCCCATGGTAGAGCACCTGCTGTGGCTACTGGAATAAAAAGAGTGCTTCCTGAAAATGTAGTATTTACTTATCAAGGAGATGGAGATTTGGCTTCAATAGGTGCAGCAGAGATAGTTCATGCTGCCCATAGAGGAGAAAAGATAACTACTATATTTATAAACAATGCCATATATGGTATGACTGGTGGTCAGATGGCACCTACAACTCTAGTAGGACAAAAGGCTACTACAGCACCATATGGTAGGGATGAAGCCCATTGTGGTAAACCTTTAAGAATAGCAGAAATGCTTGCTACAATAGATGGAGCAAAGTTTGTTGAGAGGGTTGCAGTAAATACCCCTGGTAATGTAAGAAAGGCTAAAAAGGCCATTAAAAAGGCATTTGAAATACAATTAGAAGGTAAAGGTTTTGCAATAGTAGAAGTATTATCTACATGTCCAACAAACTGGGGATTAACTCCTGTAGAGGCATTGAAATGGTTAGAAGATAATATGATTCCATATTATCCATTGGGAAATTTCCGTACCCCTGAGGAGGTGGAGTAAATGGATGAGAGAATTATAATAGCTGGATTCGGTGGTCAAGGTGTAATGGCTATGGGACAGCTTTTGACTTATTCTGGAATGATTGAAGATAAAAATGTTGCTTGGTTACCATCCTATGGTCCAGAAATGCGTGGAGGTACTGCCAACTGTAATGTATTAATCTCTGATGAACCCATAGGAGCACCAGTGGTTACAGAGGCTACGGCAGCAGTAGTTATGAATTTACCTTCATTGGATAAGTTTGAAAAAGATGTTGTGCCAGGAGGCAAATTATTTATAAATAGTTCATTAATAGATAAAAAATGTTCTAGAGATGATATAGATGTTTACTATGTACCTGTGAATGATTTGGCAAATGACTTAGGAAATGCTAAAGTTGCCAATATGGTAATGCTGGGAGCATTTTTAGAATTAACTAATGCAGTAAAAGTTGATTCAATATTAGAGGCATTTAAGAAAGTGTTCGGAGAAAACAAGTCCCATCTTTTACCAATAAATGAGAAGGCCCTTGAAAAAGGCGCATCAGTAGTTAAATAAAACATTAAAAATCATCGGATAATATTATCCGATGATTTTTTTAAAGAAATTATATTTAAACTATTGCAGTTTTAAAAAAAATAGTATTCATAGAAATGGTATATCTGTACTATATATCAATGAATATTAGAGAAAAAAGATACTAAAAAATATGCAACTTGCAAAAAAAACACCTTTGGTAGGAAAACAGAGTACTAACCACTAAGCCCTTGATTTGAATAGTAAAATCTCAAATATTGAGTACAGTATCTATAGATTAGCGTAATCGGTTGTTTTTCGATATTGATATGAAAAATAGTCCTTAGTATAATGTGCTTGAAAATAATAATATAATTAATTAAAAAAAAGGGGATTTTCCCCGAAAGAAGAGAGGGTTTATTGTGGAATTAGTTAAGAGGGTTAATAAGACAGATCTAAATACAATTGACTTAGCGGAACCCTTAACCAAATTATTTGCGATTGTTTTAGGAAATCTTTTATGTGCCTTAGCATTTAATGGTTTCTTAATACCTAATAAATTATTGAGTGGAGGAGTAGGTGGAACAGCTATAATGGTACATTATTTGACTGATATGCCCACAGGGTGGCTAGTCTTTATTATGAATGTACCTATATTTATAATAGGAGCTAAAATGATAGATAAGAAGTTTGCAATATATAGCTTCATATCTATGTTAGTACTTTCACTATTATTGAGTTTTACAGAAGGCATATATCAATATATAAATGTGAATGATTTATTGTTGAGTACGATATTTGGTGGATTGTTAAATGGATTAGGAATGGGTATAATGTTTAGGAATAAGGTCTCCCAAGGGGGATTAGATATAATAGCAGCTATATTTAAAAGAAAGCTTAATATGAATATAGGGACTGCATTGATGGGAGTAAATGGCATAATAATAAGTCTATCATCAATATTATTTGGGCTTCAACCAGCTATGTATACTATAATAGGGTTATATATAGCGTATCAAATAGTAGATAAGGTGCAGCAGGGAATAGATACTAGTAAAAGCGTGATAATTATTTCTGATAAACCTCTAGATATAGCAAATTCTATAATGGAGAATCTAAATAGAGGTGCTACATTTTTAAATGGAGAAGGTGCATACAGTAAAAGCGATAAAAAGATTATATACTGTATGGTGACATCGACTCAAATAGTAAAACTCAAAGAAATAGTAGAAAAAGTAGATGAGAAGGCATTTATAACTATAAATGATACAGAAGAAGTTAAAGGCCGAGGATTTAAGAGCATAGGGATATAGGTTGAGAGAGGATAGTCATTGACTATCCTCAGTTTAATTATAAAGATGTATAATAAGTTAGTAGGTATTATTCTACACCTTTGTCATAACTATATGTCTGTTTAAAATTTGTGGGCGGTTATTTTGATCGCCTTTTTTGTGTTTTTTGTAATAATCTTGTGGACATGCACAGTATATGGTATTATAAAGTAGTATATATATCAGGAGGTGCAAAAATGGGAACACTGTTTGGTACCGATGGAGTTCGTGGAATAGCAAATGAGGAATTAACATCGGAATTAGCATATAAATTAGGACGAATAGGATCATATATATTGACTAATGGAAAAAAACAACCCAAGATAGTAGTTGGGATGGATACAAGGATATCAGGAGATATGTTAGAATCAGCTCTAATAGCTGGTATATGTTCAGTAGGAGTAGATGTGTTGTCAGTAGGAGTTGTACCTACTCCAGCGGTAGCCTATCTAACTAGGGCACATAATGCTGATGCAGGGATAGTAATATCAGCATCTCATAATCCAGTAGAATATAATGGAATAAAGTTTTTTAATTCCAATGGATATAAACTGAAAGATGAAGTAGAAGAAAGGATAGAGAATATAATATTAGAAAATGCAGATGTGGATATTCGACCTACAGGAAAAGAAGTAGGCAGAAAAATGATTGTAAAAAATGCCATAGAAGAATATACTCAGTATTTAAAGACTACTATAAATGTAAACTTTGAAGGACTAAAAATAGCAATAGACTGTGGGAATGGGGCATCTTATGAAGCAGCTCCTATATTATTAAAAGAATTAGGAGCAGAAGTTGAAGTAATACATAATACACCCAATGGAGTGAATATAAATGTGAATTGTGGATCTACTAATCCTGAGATGGTACAAGAATTAGTGCTTGAAACAGGGGCAGATATAGGAGTATCATTTGATGGAGATGCCGATAGGCTTATTGCTGTAGATGAAACAGGAAATATAGTAGATGGAGACCATATCATGGCTATTTGTGGTATTCATTTAGCTAATAAAGGAAAATTAGGAACAAAGACAGTGGTAGGCACAGTCATGAGTAATATGGGACTGGACATGTGTCTAAATAAAAATAATATAAATATAGTTAAGACTAAAGTAGGAGATAGATATGTATTAGAAGAGATGGTATCAGGTGGCCATTCTCTAGGTGGAGAACAATCGGGGCATATTATATTCCTAGATTACAACACAACAGGAGATGGGTTACTTACAGCCCTACAACTTATATCTGTAATAAAGGAGACTGGTAAATCTTTATCTCAATTGGCAACAGTAATGACTCAACTACCTCAAGTATTAGTAAATGCCAAAGTAAAAAATGGTAATAAAAATACATTTATGAAAGATGAAGTAGTGAAAGCTGAGGTGGAAAAACTAGAAAAGTCCTTTGAAGGAAAAGGAAGGGTATTGATAAGACCATCAGGTACAGAACCCCTAGTAAGGGTTATGATAGAAGGACAGGATGAAGGAGAAATAAGAAAATTAGCGGAAGAATTAGCAGGGATTATAGAAAATAGATTGGGTTAGAAAGAATAACCCTTAGAAGATATGGTGGCGGCCATTGGCCGTCATTATTTTCTAGGAACTAAATATATATTAGTGAAAGGGGTGAGGCCTATGGAAAAGTGAAAAAATCAAATAGAAAAGCGCCAGAACATGATGCACATCATGTTGACGAGGTCAGGGTTTATCGAAGTTTTCGGCGGATGCCCTGGGGTATAAGCCACTACCCTTAAAGATTAACAAAACCTATAAGTAATTATAGGGACAAAATAATCAGGTGGATTAAACTCACTAGTAGTGGGTCTATTTTTGATGAAAAATAGTTAGTGGTTATTAGTTTGCGGAAAAAATTCTAGAGATTTTTATCATAGGAACTAATAACTAATAAAAGAGGAGGAAATTTAAATGTGTGGAATAGTTGGATATATTGGCGATAAAAAGGCCACTGATATATTGATAGATGGATTATCAAGACTTGAATATAGAGGTTATGATTCGGCAGGAATAGCAGTATTTAATGACGGAGATATATGTGTAGAGAAGTATAAGGGTAGATTAGCCGTATTAGAAGAAAAAATTAAGGATAAGGATATTTCTGGTACTGTGGGTATAGGACATACAAGATGGGCTACCCATGGGGAGCCATCAGATACCAATGCACATCCCCATACCAATTACTCACAAAATATAGCAGTAATACACAATGGGATAATAGAAAACTATATAAAATTAAAAGAATGGTTGATGAAGGAAAAGGGACATAGTTTCAAATCTGAGACAGATACAGAGGTAATAGCACATCTAATAGACTATTATTATGAAGGGGATTTATTAGATGCAGTATATAAGGCAATAGATAAGATGGAAGGTGCCTATGCCATAGGAGTTGTAGCTAAAGATGAACCAGATAAGATAGTGGCAGTAAGAAAAGACAGTCCCCTTATAGTGGGAATAGGAGAAGATGAAAACTTCATAGCATCGGATATACCTGCATTGTTGAAATACACAAGGGATATGTACCTAATAGAAAATGGAGAAGTCGTATTACTTACTAAAGATGATGTGAAGATATTTAATGAATTTGGGCAAGAACAGAAGAGGGATATTTTTAAAGTAACTTGGGATGTGGAATCAGCAGAAAAAGAAGGATATGAACATTTTATGATAAAAGAAATATATGAACAACCCAAGGGAGTTAGTCAGACATTAAATAGAAGATTAGAAGATGACAAGATTATTAATCTGGATGGAATAAAGATAACTAAAGAAGATTTAGAAAGGATAGATAAAATATATATAGTAGCATGTGGTACGGCATACCATGCAGGATTAGTAGGGAAAAACGCCATAGAAAAATATGCAAAGGTGCCAGTAATAGTAGATGTAGCTTCAGAGTTTAGATATAGAGATCCTTTTGTAGATGATAAGACACTTTTTATAGCCATAAGTCAATCGGGAGAAACCCTTGACACATTAGCAGCTCTAAGAGAGGCTAAGAGAAAGGGTGCTAGGATATTATCAGTAGTAAATGTTGTAGGTAGTTCAGTAGCTAGAGAGTCTGATGATGTATTCTATACATGGGCAGGACCAGAGATAGCAGTAGCATCTACGAAGGCATATACAACACAGCTTGTTGCAATGTATATGATAGCACTTAATATGGGAATTACTAAGGGTACACTGTCTACAGAGAGGTATAATGAAATAATAGAGGAACTTAAAAATATGCCAGAAAAGATACAGAATATATTAGATAAATATGAAACAACTCAACATCTAGCAAGTAGCCAGTTTAATAATGAAAGTGTATTTTTCATGGGTAGAGGATTAGATGTGGAGGTTTCATTGGAAGGATCCCTAAAGTTAAAGGAAATATCTTATATAAATTCCTTTGCCATAGCAGCAGGAGAACTTAAGCATGGAACTATAGCGTTGATAGAAAAGGGGACTTTAGTAATAGCATTGGCAACCCAAGATAAATTATATGATAAGATGCTTTCTAATATAAAAGAAGTGAAGGCAAGGGGAGCATATGTTGTAGCAATAGCAAAAGAAGGCAATACAGAAATAGAAAAATCAGCAGATACAGTAATATATATACCAGATACCTTTGATGAACTCACACCAATATTAGCAGTAATACCATTGCAGCTTTTTGCATATTATGTTTCAGTAGCAAGAGGAAATGATGTAGATAAACCAAGAAATCTAGCAAAGTCAGTTACCGTAGAATAATGTAATATTTCCTGGGAAATGATATTGTAAAACAATAAAAATGCGACTGAATAATAAAAAAGTCGTCCTAGAAAATCATGATTCAGTGCCTTTTCAGGCTGTATGAATCATGATTTTTTTGTGATTGTACACTGAACTATACAGTATATTTTGATATAATATAAATAAATATTTTTAAAGACAAAGTTATTTTTAGCATATAAAAAGGAGTGGAAATTATGCTTGATGCCATATTAATTGATGATGAATATTATGCTTTGGAAGGTCTTAAAATGGAATTAGAAGATATAGGAGGAGTAAGAGTAATTGCTATGTATGAAGAGGGGCAAAAGGCAATTGAAAATATAAAGAGATTGAGGCCAGATGTAGTTTTTTTAGATATTGATATGCCAGAAATGGACGGACTTGAATTGTTTAGTAAATTATTAGAACTTTCACCTGAAACCGAAATTGTTTTTGTTACGGCATATAATGAATATGCGGTTGAGGCATTTGAACTCAATGCAAAGGATTATATCGTAAAACCTGTACGTAAAGAAAGATTAGAAAAAACTACAAATCGTTTGCAAAAGATGTATACTCCATCTATATCAAATAGGTCAATTTCTATAAATTGCTTTGGACATTTATCTATAAATATTGATGAGAAGGAATTGGACATAGTATGGAGAACAAAAAAAGTAGAAGAGTTATTGGCATATTTAGCATGTGGAGAAGGGAACTTTGTTTTAAAAAATAAGATAGCAGAAGCATTATGGCCAGATTTAGATATGAAGAAGAGCAAATCTAATTTTTACTTGGCATATCATTATCTAAAAAAACAATCGAAAGAATTGGGGTTTGAAATTCCATTAGAATCAGTTAGAGGTAAAATACGATTAAAAATAGAAGAAGTAGATGTGGATATTATAAAGTTTAAAGAAGAAATTAAAAAACTGGAAAAGATTACAGATGAAAATATAGACTGTGCTGAAAAAGTAGTTAAGCGATATAAAGGTATGTTACTAGATGAACATTGTTATGATTGGAGTATAGAACAAGGTCAATATTATGAGATTATATATATTAAGCTTTTAAAAAAAATGGTGAAATATTTTAAAGCAAAAAAAGACATAGATAAAGAGAATTACTATATGAATAAGTTACATAATAAACTTTGATACATAGATAAATTTCTTCAAAAGCAATCCCCATATATCTGTAATTCCTAAATTAAGTAATTGTTGCTAATAGTTTGACTCATATAAATGAATAGAGGTTAGAAAATGGCAAATATAAATTTGAAAAAAGTATTTTTAATTTTAATGATAGTATTAGTAAGCTTTTTAAAAATAAAAGAAATAGAAAAAAAATCTAGTTATTTATATAATGTTGAGTTTGAGTATTATGAGGATACTAGTGGGAATATGGATTTTGAAGAAGTGCGGGAGAAGTTTAAGTTAGACAAAGCAATTACAAATAAAGGGAATCTATTTTCGTTTGGGAAAAGTGCTTCTACATATTGGATACGAATACCTCTAGACAAAATAGACTCTAGTATATATAAAGAATATATTTCCATATATAATCCTACTGTAACAGAAGTAAGATTATATATGCCTGTTTTAAAAGAGAATGTTTCTGAATATAGAGAATTTTCTTCAGGGTGGTATTTTGGAGAAAATAGAGAGGATGAGGATTTTTTTTATCCAGTATTTAAGTTAGATGGAAATATAGATTTTGATAGAGATATTTATATTAAGGTATATTCTGATTTCACACAAAATTATAAAATAACTTTTTTGTCAGAAGATGAATTTAATCAAGCTGAAAAAAATAATCTTATGATCCATGGCATTCTTTTCGGCATTCTTTTAGCAGTAGCTATTCAAAATATTATTATTTATATGGAGCTAAGGGATAGATCTAGTCTTTATTTTGGAATATATATTATATTTATGTTTTTATATCAGGGCAACTTATTAGGTGTTTATAATTTCTTTTTTCCCAAATATACTAGGTGGATTATGGCAAATACTATTACAATTTCTCTAATGGCAATGATTGCGATGGTTTTATTTTTTAGAGAATTTTTTCGGATAAAAAATTTTTTCCCTATATATAATAAAATGTTAAAAGTATTATTTTTACTCATTTTATTAGGATTTATTTTTTTAATAGGAAATCAGACTGTTTTAGCAAATTTATATGCACATAGTATTTCCAATATAGGATCTATATTTATGATGTTTGTAGCTTTTAAGGCTTATAACAAAGGCTTTAGACAAGCCAAACTGTTCATACTTGGATGGCTTTTTATATTGATAAGTTTAGGAATCAGTTTTCTAAGGCATTATGGAGTTATTCCCAATAATGTTATGACAATTAATATAACTTTTATAGCAGTTGCAATTCAAGCTGTTTTATTATCTACAGCTTTAGTACAGATGGTAAAAAGTTTAACTAAAGAAAAAGAAAATGCCTTATTATTGTATAAAGATGCAGAAAAAGAAGCTGAATCAAATGAAATGGCATTTTTACATGCTCAAATTAAGCCTCATTTTTTGTATAATGCTCTTAATGTAATTGTTATTTTATGCAGGATTGACCCTGAAAAAGCAAGAGAATTATTATTAGATTTATCAGGATTCTTGCGACATACATTTGATTTTAAGAAAGAATGTAATTTAGTATATTTAAAAGATGAACTTGAATATGTACAGACATATGTTAATATTGAACAGGCTAGATTTAGAGACAAGCTTAATGTGATATATGAATTAGATGAAATTATTGATTTGAAAATTCCTCCACTTATTTTACAACCCCTAGTAGAGAATGCAATAATTCATGGGATTAGAAAACGAAACGGTGTTGGTAAAATTATTTTAAGAGTAAAAAAAGAAGATGATAATTTTAGGATAGAAGTGGAAGATGATGGTTTAGGAATGACAGAGGAAGAAATAGATAAAGTTATTCATGATGATATAGACAAAGGTAAAGGTGTAGGTCTTACAAATATAAATAAAAGGCTTCATAGATTCTATGGGGAAGGACTTACAATAAAAAGCAGCCCTAATAAAGGAACGAAGATTTCTATGATTATACGGAGAAAGAGTAAAAATTATAATTAAATATTTTCATATAAAATTTTAAGTAGATATTCAAAAACAGCTATTTTTAGCTGTTTTTTTAATGAAAATTATCAAATCAAGTCGTTTTGTAAAGGTTTTGTAAAGGTTTAGTTTTGTATAATAAAAAATAAGTCAAAAGTAGTTTGTAATTGGCAGATAATAGCCAGTAATAATTAAGCAGAAAGTTATTATTGTATAGGAGCAATTAAGTTTTCCAACAAATAGTAAAAAGGGGGGAGAGAAAATTGCTTACAGCTGTATTAATAGATGATGAATACTGTGCTTTAGAAGTACTTAAGATGGAATTAGAAGTGTTTTCAGAACTAAAAGTGATGGGAACATATACATACGGAAGAGATGCACTTAAAAAAATTTCAGCTATGAAGCCAGATGTGGTTTTTTTGGATATAGAAATGGAAGAAATGGATGGATTAGAATTATTTAATAAGATAGTAGTTCAAAGTCCAAACACTAAGATTGTATTTGTAACAGCCTATCATCAGTATGCAGAGAAGGCTTTTGAATTAGGGGCATTGGATTATATTATAAAGCCTGTGAAAAAAGAAAGATTAGCAAAAACTTTAAAAAGACTAAAATTTTAAATCAATTTATAGAAGGAGGAATTATATAATGAATAATTTACTAAACTTAAAAAGGCACATGCTTTGGATTTTTATGATGGCAATAATTTTTACAATCATATCATCAATACCAGCAAATGCAGAAACAACAGGTAATTGGAAAGATTATGCAACGACAAGTTTTAGTGAAGGCTCGGGAACAGCAGATGAACCATATCAAATAAGTAGTGCAGAAGAGCTAGCCTATCTAACGAAACAAGTCAATGAAGGTACAGATACAACAGATAAGTACTACGAACTAACAGCAGATATAGACTTATCAGGCCATTATTGGGCACCGATAGGGATTGATTATAATAAGACTTTCAAAGGACATTTTGATGGAAAAGGACATGAGATAAATAATGTATATATAGGAACAGAATCAAGCCCTAATGATAGTTATAAATATGTCGGACTATTTGGTTATTCAAAAGGAACAATAGAAAATATAGGAGTAAGTGTAAGTATATATTCTTCAAAAGAGTCTGGATATGTAGGAGGCCTAATAGGATACAACAAAAACGGTCCAATAAACAACAGCTATGCCACAGGGAATGTAATAGGAGGAGACGAAGCAAAAGTAGGAGGACTACTAGGATATAATTATGGATATTCTGGAACAATAAATAACAGCTACGCCACAGGGGATGTGACAGGAGGAAATAGTGGAAACGCATACCCAGTATACGTAGGAGGCCTAGTAGGATATAATTATTATGGAAAAATAAACAACAGCTATGCCACAGGGGATGTGACAGGAGGAGATGACGCAAAAGTAGGAGGACTACTAGGATATGATTTATATGGAACAGTAAAAAATGGATATTATAATGCTAGTGCAAAACAGGAGGTTGCTAATTCGCCACAAGAATCCAAAGGTGTTGGATATGGTACTGACAATGCAAAAGGAAAGACATCAACATACATGCAATCTCAAGAATTCGTAAGCATCCTAAATACAAACTTACAAGATGGCTGGAAACCATGGACAATCATAGAAGGCAAAAACGACGGATACCCAAAATTCGTACCATTAGCAGAAGAATTACCAGTAAACGTATTACCAGGTACAGTTTTAGGTTCAATAAAAGTAGAAATTACAAAGGATGCAACCTCAAAATTTGTAGTAAATATCACAGAAAGTCCAGTTACTGTACCAAGCATAGTAGAAGAAGGACCAGCTAGTGGAGATAATCTTGTTGATAGTTACATATCTGAAAATAACATAATAACAGGGGTAGAAGAAGGAAAGTATCTGCAGGTATATGATATAGATACAAAGGGAAAAGTAGCAGGATTTTATCAAAAACAGTTAGAGACAACTGATATACTACAATTGGATAGAGATGGAGAAATAACCACAGCCATAGGAGTAACCGAACCAGTAGCCATATCAACGACAATTAACTCAGAAGAACAAGCAATAGATATATTTGACTTTACAATCACTGATAAAGGAACAAGTGATAATAGTCCATTAAAGATATCAGAAATAAAACTGAGCGTTAGTGGAACCATGGGAGATACGCAGCGTAGTCAATTAACCTATAGACTAAATGGAAATGATGAATCTAACGTAATTGGAACCTATGATGCCGATACGGACACCATAAGTTTTAAAGGATTAAACATATCCATAGCCCATGGAGAGAGTGAAGTCTACACAATAAACGCATATTATAATGATAATACTAACTTAACAGATGGAAAAACAATAATACTATCAATAGATGGGGATACAGATGTTACAGTATCAAAAATAGGTACGCAAATGAGAACAACATCACCAGTGACCAATGAAACAGGCAGCACCATAGATGTAAAGGCAACAAAACTTGAGTTTTCTACACAGCCATCTGATTCAGTAAGTGGTGTTTCTATGATTCAGCCTATAGTAAGAACTACAGATGAAGCTGGAAATATAGATACTGACTTTAATAAAGCAATTACCCTAACAGAAAATAGTGAGGGGGCATTAAGTGGAGATATAGATGTTATAGCATCAAATGGCATAGCTACATTTACAGATATTGTCTATATCGCAACAAATGATGGAGAAAACTTTGCCCTAACAGCTAGAAGTGAAGGGTTAACAAGCGTTACATCTGATGCGATCTCATCTGATGTACAAGCAACCAAATTAATTTTAAAAGCCGAGCCGTTACCAGCTATAGTCAATAATGGAAAAGCAACAAGCTTTACAACTGTACCAATAGTTCAAGCAGTAGATAAACATAATTTGGTCGACACAGATTATACAAAAAATATAACTCTTTCAAAAATAAATGGAGCAGGCAGTGCTACATTATCCTGCACAGGGGACAAAGATGATAAATCTGATACTGTAACCCTCACACCAACATCAGGAGTAGCAGAATTTAAAGGATTACAAATTAAATATATGTTAGTAGAAGATAGGAATGAAATTTTTAATCTACAAGTAGCATCAACAGGGCTAACAAGTGGCGAAAGTCATGAGATGACAGCCAGTGCAAATACAGCCTCAATCGTAACAAACATAAATAAAAATGGGGCGGAAGATAACATAGTAACCTTTATAGAAGCAGACTTCACAAATCATTACAATGATGTAGATGGAGATGCGTTAACCAAGATACAAATTACAACACTACCAGCAAATGGGATATTGAAAAAAAACAGTACACCTATAAACAAAAATGATGAAATAATACTAGCAGAATTATCCAGCATAATATTTGAACCAGATGCAAACTGGAATGGCAGTACATCCTTTACATGGAAAGGATACGACGGAATAGAATATTCATCAAACATAGCAAAGGTAAGTATAACCATTAACTTTGTAGATAACATAGCACCTACAAAACCAAGAATCATAAGAAATCCAGACAAGGATATGCATAATGATGACTATACAATAGAGCTAATATCAGGAACAGATGGAGACTCAGGAGTAAAAGAAACAGTAAGCAGGACAGTATACGGAGAAGTATACTCATCGTGGGAAACATACACAAAACCCTTTACAATAACAAGGGAAGGAACAACAAAGATACAAGCCAAGACAATAGATAATACAGGAAATGAAAGTAAAATAGCAACGGAAACAATAACAATAAACAAAGACATAGATATATCTTTAACCATAAAGACAGACCCAGACACAAAATATAGCTACGAAGATTATACAGTAACTTTAGTTACAGACCACAAAGATAAAACAGTAGAAGACAGTGTATATTCAAATGTAAAATACAAACTAAATGATGGAGACTTCAAAGTATACAAAGAACCATTTACTATAACCCAAAAAGGAGAAACAAAAATAGTAGCCAAAGTAATAGATGAATTTGGAAATAGCCTAATAGAAGAAAAAACAGTATATATATATGAAGACAAAGACGATGACAAATCAAATAATAAATCTAGTAGATCAAGAAATAAGACTAAAAAAGAAAAAGGAATATATATAATAGTAAACGGAGAAAAGCAAACGGCAGGAAAAGAAACAGTAGAGAAAGAAAAGGGTAAAACAATAGTAAAATTAGAGGTAGAATCAAAGGCAGTAGATAAAAAGATAGACGAAGTACTTAAGGAAAAAGAAAACCTTACAAAAGAAGAACAGGAAAAAGCTGAAAACATTGTAGAAATACCAGTAGCACAAAAAGATTACGATAAAGTTAAGACAAGCTTAACAGGAGACATTGTCAAAAAAATGGATGAGAATAAATTTAATCTAGCTGTTGAAACAAAAGGAATTGACTATATAATACCAGCAAAAGAAATTGGCATTGAAAAAGTAGCAAAAGTATTAGAAGTAGACAAAAGAGATTTAGAAGAAATAGAAGTAGAAATCAATATTAACAAAACATACGAAAAAATAGCTAGACAAATAGAAAAAAATGCAAAAGAAAATAAATATGAAGTAGTATTTCCACCAGTTGATTTTGAAGTGGTAGCAAAAACAAAATCAACAAAGGGAGAAAAAAGAGAAGTAAAGATAGGTAAATTCAAACAATACGTAAAGAGAGTATTAGAAATACCTAAAGGAGTAGACCCAGATAATATTACAACAGGTATAGTTTACAACAAAGATGGTGCATTTTCCCATATACCAACGGAGGTATTCAGAAAAGATGGAGCATATTATGCAAAACTAAACTCCCTTACAAACTCAAGCTACTCAGTAATTTGGAACCCAATTACAGTAGCATCAGTAGAAAACCATTGGTCAAAGGAATATGTAAATGATATGGCATCAAGGCTAGTAATAAAAAATCCAGACATATTTAACCCAGATGAATCTATAACAAGAGCAGAATTTGCAGAATACATTACCAAGGCTGTTGGAGTATATAGAACCGAAGTAGCTAAAGAAAGACAATTTACAGACATACCTGTAACAGATGAATATGCAGATGCCATAACAATAGCAGTAGAATACGGCATAATCAAAGGATACCAAGACGGAAGATTCAAACCTAATGCAAAGATAACAAGGGAAGAAACTATGGTTATGTATGCAAGGGCAATGGATATTGTAAAGCTAGAAGAAATAGACAACAGTAGAATTGAAAACTACAAAGACAAAGGAAATGTACCAGACTGGGCATATGAAGACGTAAAGAAAACTATAGGAGCAGGAGTATTTAATGGAAGAACCAAAGATACAATAGCACCTAAAGGAACCTTTACCTATGCAGAAGCAGCAACAGCAATAAGAAATTTACTTGTTGGATCAAAGTTAATTAATAAATAAAATCCTTAACGAGAAAACCCAATACATTGGTATGTATTGGGTTTTAGCTTTTTAAGAAGTTTAATTCTGAAAATTATTAATCTTATCAAAGGAAATGCTTGAAATTAGATTACTATAGAGATATCATATTGATGGAATTGATTTCACAATAAAATATTAAAAATTGTTATAGAATTTAAAGATAGAGGTGAATGCTATGATGAAAGAGGAAAAAGGGCAAGGAAAAATTTGGCTTATAATATCTTCCACCCTTTCGTTAATGGTGAGTATATTGAATGTAAGATCTAGCCACTATTTCAATGGGGCTATAATGTTTATAGTTTTTGTGATGATTTGTATTGAAGTATTTAGGAAATTTAAGAGTGGATATATTAATTGATAAAATAGATTTTAACTAAGGTCTATAGTAAATTTATATTTGATGATTAGATTCATAATTTGAGTGAAAGAGTATGAATAAGAGATAGAATGAAAATGGAGATAAACAATTGGATATTAGAATATGATAAGATTAATAAGTTATTTAATTAAATTGATAGAGGAATTTAATTTAGAGCATAGAAAAGTAGGGGTGTATTTAAAATGGCATTGAGACAAATTAGATTTTCTGATGATTCTATACTGAGAAAGAAAAGTAAAGAAGTTGAAGTGGTAGATGATAAAACAAGACAAATATTAGATGATATGGTAGATACAATGTATAATACAGGAAATGGTGGAGGATTAGCAGCACCGCAAGTGGGTATATTAAAACGATTAGTTGTAATAGATATGGGGAAAGGACTTATGAAATTAGTTAATCCAAAAATAATTAGTCAGGAAGGAAAGCAACAGGTTATAGAGGGGTGTCTAAGTATTCCTAATATATGGGGAAAGCTAGAAAGACCTGCTAAAGTTATAGTAAAAGCATTGGATGAAAATGGTAAAGAGATTATATTGACAGGTAAAGGAGATTTAGCAAAATGTTTTTGTCATGAAATAGATCACTTAGATGGTATTCTTTTTACTGATTTGGTTACTGAATATATTAAGTAATAATATTATTTACGAGAATTTGGTTAATCTACTATATAATTTGATAATAGGAATGGGAGTGATAATTTGTCAAATAGAGATGAAGAAAAGGTATATGATATCTTAAATAAGTTGAAAATTCAGTATAACATATATAGACATGAACCAATATATACTATTGATGAAGCCAACCAGTTAGACATAAATATTCCAGGACAGCATTGCAAAAATCTTTTTCTTCGCAATAAAAAGGGCGATGTACACTACCTTGTGATAGTAGATGAATTAAAGCAGTTAGATTTAAAATCACTATCTGAGAAAATAGGATGTAGTCGTCTATCTTTTGCTTCAACAAAAAGATTATACAAATATCTAGGTGTTACACCAGGCTCTGTTAGTCCTTTTGGATTGATAAATGATACTGATAATGCTGTCCAAGTTTTGATAGATAAGGATCTAATAGGTGCTAATGAAATCAATTTTTCTCCAAATGTAAATACAGCAACTATTAGTATTTCATATGCAGATTTTGAGAAATTCATAAAATGGTGTGGCAATAAGGCTACCTATATTTCTATAAATAATTAATAATAAAAGCATTTTAATTATTATAATGGGGAAGTGAATAATTTGAAAAAAAGATATTTTATAATTCTATTTATGTCTACTGTACTTTTTTTAGTAGGTTGTAGAACTATAGAAAAAAATCAAGCTTCTTCGCAGCAAGAGAATCTAAATTATGATATTCAATACCATATGTATAAAACTCCAGACGAATTTAAAGATATTATAAAGATTGAATTTATGCTTGTGGATGGTGGACCTCATATGGCAAATAATATCTTAGTTACACAAGATAAAAAGATATATGATATCATGTCAATGATAGAAGAAAGCGAACCATTGACAGATGAATCTAAAATAAATGACAAAATGAGTGGAATGGCTAGGGAAAACAATAAGATGATTATTACTAAAGTAGATGGAAGTAAAAATGAGATGGCTTTTTCCTATGATACTTTGTATGAAGTAGGTTATATAGACATAGATGGAGAAAAAATCAAGCCCGATTATAGTTTTTTTAGATATGTTTATGAACTAGAAGAATATACAAATTCTGATACAAAGATTGAACAGCGTATAGTTGAGCTGTTTGACAAGTATAATTGGACTGTAGATTATAAAATAAATACATCGACATGGAAATTACCTGAAAATCTCAAACATAAAGCAGGAGAATATCCAATAAAAATATATTGGGCGTATAATAATGAGCTTTCTAAAAAAATACAATTTGATTTTACTGGATATCTTGGGAGAGATGTGGTTGTGGAGATTTATAGGTTAAGGGAACAATTGCCAGAATTTATGAAACCAAGAAGAGATGCTAGAGGGATTGTGCTGAAATATGATAATAAAATTATTGGAGCATATATAGATGCTGGTAGACATTACTCTTTTGCTTGTTCTCTTGATAGAAAAGGTTTAAAAGAGATTACGGGGAAACAATGGGATAGATGGGTTATAGACTACATAGATTATAATGATGATTTGGAAATTGAATTATCTAATATGGGGCCAGAAGATATTATTAAAGAATATTTTAATGCATTAGATAAAAATGATACTAAAAAGATGTTGGCATGTTTGACTAGGAAAAACTTGGTTCAGTATTTATCAACTAATTTAAATAATCATAATTTATTTAATGATGACAAAATAGATAATAATATTAAAAGTGCAAAGTTGTTAGATATAGAAGAATTTACAGGGATGGACAATGGATCAGATATATTGGAATATAAAGTAGAAGTAGATTTTGATTTCAAAAAATCTATAACATCAGAAGATGGAATAGCGTCTAGATTTGTTATAATGAAAAAAGAATCTGAAAAGAGTGGCTGGAGAATTGATGGTATCGGTACAGGTCCTTGACAAATAGAATATTTGGTTATAGACTGTAAAAAAATCATATAATTATTACTGAACTGGGATTAGGTAGCTAGGGTTCCACCTTAAACTACTAAGGGATTGTGACCGAGCGCTACATCTCTTGTTTTACAAGAGGCACCTACTGGAATAAAATGCCCGAGGGGGAAGGTTCAGCGTGTTTTTATGCGCTGAATTTTCACCCCTCGGTTTTTTATATTTTAAAATAAAGGAGGACGTATTATGCAACAGATAAAAGATATTTGTCCAGGTATAGCAGTTATAATTTTTAATGATAAAAAGGATATTTTATTACAAAAAAGAGCAGATGTGGGGTTTTGGGGTATACCCTCAGGACATGTGGAGATAGGAGAAACAATAACTAATGCTGCAATAAGGGAAGTTTTTGAAGAGACAGGTCTACATATTGAAATTTTAAGATTAGTTGGAGTGTATTCGGATCCAAAGTCTCAAGTCTTTAAATATCCTGATGGTAGAATTACTCACTTTATAACTTGTTGTTTTGAGGCTAAGATAGTAGGTGGAAAGATTTCCTGTGATTCTCCAGAGACTCTTGAAGTAAAATTTTTTCCTATAGATGCCTTACCTTCAAATATAATAAAAATGCATCCCAATTGGCTAAAAGACGCATTATCTAATAATGGACCTCATATAAGATAAATTACCGATGATAAGAACTTTATTAAATGGATGGAAGTTTAACAGTACTTAAATTTCCATCCTCTATTTTTTACTTATGATAAAGTTGAATTATAAAAAAGAATGTGAAAAATGTAAAAAAAATAATATATCATATGAAAAATGACAGAAAATAATTGGATATGGTATAATTAGGGATAATATTGTCGGTTTTATATATGATTATATAATTTGGAAATAAAAAATAGGGTATATATAAAAAAATTATAATAATGGTCTAGAGGGTGAGGGTATTTTATGAATAGATTCACAAAAAATATGAGATATATGTTTATTCTTTTTTATTGTATTAGTATTTTATTTACTATATCCTGCTCAAAAAGTGGGGTTAATGAAGAAGAAACTTTTGCTGAGAGAGAGTCTGTATATGATGCAAAGAATGAGATAGAGGAGAGTTTAAAAAGATTAAAAGAAGATAAAAAGGCATATTTGATTAAGGATATTAATACAGTAGAGAATATTATATCAATAACATTTGAAGGATTATCAGATAGAAAAACTACAGATAAACTTTTAGATGTGCTTGATAAGCATGGGATTCAGTCTATTTTTTTTGTTTCAGGCATTAAAAGTGCAGAAGATCCGGAAAATATAAAAAACATCGTAAATAGAGGACAAAAAATTGGAAATTTCACATTGAATGCCAATAAGGAGATGCATAGGTATAGTAATACAGAGCTAGTGGAGGATTTTTCTCGTACCAATGTTATTTTAAGTCAAATATCAGGAGAAATTCCAAAGTATTTAAAGTGCAATGTTACAAAATATAATGATGAAATATTAAAATCTGCCAGTGCATCTGGACTGGAGGCCATAATAGATAATAAACGTTTTTTAAATTATCAAAGTTTTTCTTCTAAGGAAGATGCTAAGCATTATGTGAAAGGGATCGAAAAGGGTGCTATTATATCCATCAAAGTTGACAGTGTATTGGATCAATCGGAATATGGCATTAACAAACCACAAGAGGAAAAGTTAGATGATAAAGAAGTAGTTAAAGATTTTCAGCAAGAAATAGAAAAAAAAGATGTGAAATCCATTAGTAAAGAGGAAATATTGATAAAAAATGTAGATATGTTGCTAAGTGAATTAAAAGAAGAGGATTATAAAATAATTCCCATAGATCAGTTTATGTCCCATGAAGATGCAGATTTTAATATTGATTTCAATAAAATACGACAATCTAATAATGGTGTATTAGCACCTGTTATAACTAATATAAATACAACTCAGAAGGATTTGGCATTGACATTTAGGTATATTAATGATGAAGAGATGGTATCTAAGGTATTAGATACTTTAGATAAAAAGGGCACTAACGCAACTTTTATTGTTACAGGGAATGAAATAATAGAATATGAAAAAAGAATACAACGAATTTTAAAACGTGGACATGCTGTCGCCAATGGTGGAATGAACAATGATGTGATGACAGAAAAATCGTTTAACCAAATTGCCTTTGATATATATAAATGTGATAAACTTCTCAAGGATAAATTTGGTGTAAAGAATAATTTATTCATGCCAGCTTACGGTCAAGTAAATGATACAGTGTTAGAAGCAGCTTCAGCTCTTAACCATATAGTAGTTACGTATAATAAAAATCCCATAACTAATGAGAACATGTCTATTAAAGAAATATTAAAATATTTTGAGAACAAATTTCGAAGAGGTGATATTTTATATTTTCGATTAGATTTATATCAAAATTTAGACAAGGTATTGGAAAAGATTATAAATAGGGTGGAAAAATCTAATTATGGTTTTGAATCAGTAGAGAATTTGTATAGTAATAGATTTGAAACACGTCCTTTAAAGAATATACCTGGATGGGATGCTGTAAAAATGAC
Organism: Clostridiisalibacter paucivorans DSM 22131; assembly: GCF_000620125.1. Taxonomy (NCBI): domain Bacteria; kingdom Bacillati; phylum Bacillota; class Tissierellia; order Tissierellales; family Thermohalobacteraceae; genus Clostridiisalibacter; species Clostridiisalibacter paucivorans. The sequence goes on from NZ_JHVL01000017.1 coordinate 37,229, forward strand.
TAAAGATTATGATTCAGATTTGGATGCTAGTGAAAAGGTTATAAACACTATACCAGTAGAGACAAAAACAGTCTTTATAACCTTTGATGATTGGGGAATGGACCCAACAATTACTAATATACTTGATACACTGAATAAATATGAGGTCAAAGCTAGCTTTTTCTTAAGGGTAGATGGAGTCGATTTAAACCCCAATCTAGCAAGGGCAATATCTGAAGCTGGACATGATATAGGCAATCATACTTATTCCCATGAGGAAATACCTGATATGAGTCCAGAAGATCTACTGAAGGATATTGTGAAGGGTCATCAAAGTCTCACAAAGGCCATAAATAGACAACCAGAACTGCTCTTTAGACCACCTAGATTAATTACAGATAATACATCTTTAAATGCCATATTGGCATCGGGATTTGAATACATCGTGATAGGAGATATAAATACCCATGACTATAAATTACCAGCAAATGAAGTTGTAGAAAATGTTCTAAACAACGTACAGCCAGGAAGTATAATTGTAATGCATCTAAATGATACTGCCAGTGCTTCAGAGGCATTACCTATTATTATTGAAAAATTGAGGAAACAGGGCTATAACTTTGGCAAATTGAGTCAGTATTTGAATTAAGAGGAGATTTTATATGAAGATTAAAGACGTTTTTTTAAAACCTAAACCAGATAGAAGAATTTTGCCCAATGTACCAGATGCAGAAAAAATAAGAAATAATATAGATAGAAGGGGCTCGAGGAAAGAAAATTCCAGTGTTGAAAATGCAAAAAAAATAAATGAAATGGGTACTCGATATTTAAATACTTATAAAGTACAAGGAACTTTTATTGCTAAAGATAAATCAATAGTAAATTATACATTTAATAGTGTGGATATTTCTGGCACAGGTATTCTTTTAGAGATAGATAGTGAGAAACAGCTTGAAACTATAAAGTCAGCAGAGAAGATAAAGTTGAAATTTGAAATTATACCAGGGACTATGCCAGAAGGATATGAGACAAAGATTGATATTTCATCTAGATTTATTCGTACTGTTAAGTCAGATGATGGGAAGATATATTGTGGATTTGAATTTTCTGAGACCCTCGCAGAATATATAAATAGAAAAAAAGATCGATATACCCTTTTCATGTCTAGTCTATTATTATTGTTTATTTCTTTAGTTATAGTGTTGATGCGTACTGAAAGTATAATATATTTTAAATTTAATAAATATCTTTACTTGTACAGTATTATTGCAGCAGTATTTTTATTGAGTAGATATTTTATTGGTACCCTATATCGATCTATGAAAATAAATCCAGAATTTACACCTGGTGTTACTATTGTTATACCTTGCTTTAATGAAGAAAAATGGATAGAAAATACCATAAGAAGTTGTATGAATCAAGATTATCCCATAGATAAGTTAGAGGTTATAGTTGTTGATGATAGTTCCAATGACAATTCATTGGAAAGGATTCGCAATATAGTTGAAAGGATTCATAATGAAGCAGATAGATTTAAGACAAAGGAGAGGTTGAAGTATATTGCACAGGAAAAAAATATGGGCAAAAGAGAGGCATTATCTCAAGGAATAAGGATGTCCAAGCATGAATTACTTGTTTTTGTAGATTCTGATAGTTTTTTAGATCCCTTTGCAATTAGGAATTTAGTTCAACCTTTTCAAGATCCTAAAATGGGAGGGGTATCTGGAAGGACTGATGTTGCAAATACCTATACCAATGTTTTAACGAAGATGCAATCAGTTAGATATTATATTGCATTTAGAATTATGAAGGCAGCAGAGGCATATTTTGATACAGTAACTTGTCTTTCAGGTCCATTGTCTTGCTATAGGAAAGATATTATTGAAGAAAATATGGACGACTGGTTAAATCAAAAGTTTTTAGGCCAACGGGCTACTTTTGGAGATGATAGAAGTCTAACAAATTTTGTATTGAAAAATCATAGAACCAGTTACCAAGATACAGCTGTATGTTCAACCATTGTTCCAAACACATATAAGATGTTTTTAAAGCAACAAATGCGTTGGAAGCGTTCGTGGTTGAGAGAGTCTATTATAGCAGCTAAATATATGTGGAAAAAAGAGCCCTTTGCATCTTTATTTTTCTATATGGGACTTATAGTACCCATAGCTGCACCTATTATTGTATTATATAATTTAATATATGTTCCAATTGTATATCGCTTCATTCCATCAACTTTTTTAATGGGACTCTTAATGATGTCTTTATTGATGAGTTTTACCCAGTTGTTGTTTAGAAAAAGCACAACATGGGTTTTTGGTATGTTCTTTTGTCTTTACTATGAAGCAGTATTATTATGGCAGATGCCCATAGCATGGGTGACATTTTGGAAGTCCACATGGGGAACTCGTATGACTCCAGAAGATATAAAAGAAAGAGAAAAGAAGGAAAAGAAAAGAAAGAAAAAAGAGAGGGCAATATAATATATGAAAAGACATGAATTCTCTCCAAGAAAGAAAGATCTAAAAAAAGTAATTCGAAGTATTATTCAGGGCATTATATTAATAGGGCTAATATGGTTGATTGTAGTGACATTATATCCAGCAAAGGGGTATGAGCATATTGATAAAGAGAAATATGTACAGACTAAAGATGGTTTTATTGCATTGTCATATTTTGGAGTAGATCGTACAGGTTCAGAGACTCTAATAAGTACTAATCGTCTTGAAAAGCATCTAAATGCATTAAAGGATTCTGGATATGTTACCATTACTCAACAAGATATTTTAAATTATTATAATAATGATGAAAAGTTGCCGTCAAAAGGACTTTTTTTAATGTTTGAGGATGGAAGAAGAGACACTGCAATCTTCTCACAAAAGATATTAGAAAAATTGAATTATAAATCCACTATATTGACATATGCACAGAATTTGGAGAAAAAAGACCCCAAATTTTTAGATGGTGATGATTTATTAGATATGGATAAAGGTGATTTTTGGGAATTTGGAACAAATGGTTATCGTCTAGAATTTATAAATGTATTTGATAGATATGGAAAATTTTTAAATAGGTTAAATAATAAAGAATTTCAGAGGATTTCACCCTATTTAGATCGAAGATATAATCATTATCTTATGGATTATATAAGGGATGAATATGGAGTACCAATGGAAGACTTTAAACAAATGCAACAGAGAATAGCCTATGATTATGGACAGATAGATGAAGTTTATACAGAAATTATGGGAAGGGTTCCAATATTGTATACACTTATGCATGCTAATACAGGACAATTTGGAACTAATGATAAAGTAAGTAATGAAAATGAAAAATGGATATACGATCTATTTAAAATAAATTTTAATAGGGAAGGAAATGCATTAAATACCAACAAAGCATCCATTTATAATTTAAATAGACTTCAAGTTCAACCCTATTGGTATACCAATCATTTATTAATGAAAATATGGGATGATACAAAACAGGATGTGGCATTTATATCTGGAGATATGGAAAGGAAGTCATATTGGGATACTCTACTGGGACAATCAGAATTTATAAAAGATACAATTATCTTGACTTCTCTACCTAAAGATAGAGGTTTAATGTTTTTAAAGAATAGTAATAACTACAAAGATGTGAACCTTTCAGTGGAATTGAAAGGAAATAAAGTGGGTACCCAAACAATTTATTTAAGAGCAGATGAAGGCTTGAAGAGTTATATATCTGTTCAGTTGAGAGATAATATTGTTTATATATGTGAAAAGATACAAGGAGAGAAACAAAGGACATTGTTTTCTGTAGATTTAAATGTACATGATGGGATAGATTTTCAATCTAAAGATGAAAATAGATTAGAGGCGGAAATTCAAGAATTAAATACAGAGATTAAGTATGCAGAGGATGCAGAAGAGGCTAAAGAGAAGGGAATATTGTTGAAAGAAAAGATGAAAGAAAAAGCCCAATCCATAGAAGATGGAAATACGGCTTATATACCTGAAATAGAAATTTCTGAACCTGGAGATAGATTGTTTGATATTAATTTAATGGGAAATAAGATTAATATATATGTGGATGAAAAATTATTAGTTGAAAATTTACAAGTAGATATTTTGGGCAAAGGTGCTGTTTATTTAGAGTCTTCCTTTAGTGGGTATGGCTATAGTCAGAGAAATTTATCTGATGATGTCTATGATGGCGTTTTTAAGAACCTTGTGATAAAAAAGGCCGAGAGTCAATTGTCTAAAGATGGAGATGTGCTTTATGACAATAGATTGTCGGGTATGGTTAAGATAAAGTATAGTATAAAATCAAAGTGGGAATCTGTGCTTAATTGGTTTATAGAGACTTTGTAGTCTCTACAATATGAGTATCTATGGGGGAAATAATGAAAAAATCAATTATGTTTTTTTTAGCTATATGCATGATAGCTGTTATAATTATATGGTATACAGAAAATAGTAATGAAGATAAAGAAGACTTATATTTATCGGTATGGAATGTGTATTGGGATACTGAAAATGTTGACTATGAGATAGAACTGTTACGAGATGCTGCAAAAGAGATATCTTATTTTGCAGCATACTTTGATAGTAATAACAATATTTTTATTCCAGAGAAAACAGAAAAGACATTTGAATATACAAGTACTAATTTTAGTGGAAAAGATTATGATCATTACCTTACTATTGTGAATGACAAAATAAATATAGATGGTTCGTCGTCATTAAAGGATACAAAATTATTGTATGAATTATTTTTAAATGAAAAAACAATGGAAGAACATATTGAAGAGATTTTGAAATTGGTTATGGAAGAGGGATATGATGGAGTAGAGATAGATTACGAAAATATCAAAAAGGACATGGATTTATGGGATTTATTTGCTGATTTTTGTAATAAGCTCTATTTTAGATTAGCAGAAAATAATATAAAGATGCGCATTGTATTGGGACCTACAGCACCTTTACAAGATATTAGACTTCCAGTTGGTCCTGATTATGTTATGATGTGTTATAATTTATATGGTAAACATAGTGGTCCTGGACCTAAAGCCGATGAGGGATTTATACTAGATTTAGTAGATAGGATGGATTATATAGAAGGTAAAAAATATTTTGCATTTGCAACTGGAGGTTTTGACTGGGATAATCAAGGTGAAATATGGGCTATTACGGAAAAGGAAGCCAAGGATATACTAAAGAAGTATAATATAACGCCTAAAAGAGATGAAAAAAGTAAGAGTATTACGTTTAATTATATAGATGAAAATAATGTGGAGCATGAAGTATGGTTTGCAGATGGAAAGACATTGACATTTTGGATGGATATTGTAAGAAAAAGAGGAAATAATAATTTTTCTCTTTGGAGACTCAATGGAAATACTGAAGAATCTTTATATAAGATTGATAAATATATAAAGACAGTTGAAATATGAAAACAAGACAAAATAGTCAATTGAATATTGACTATTTTTTATTATGTAAATGAAAAATGGGTAGAAATATAACTAAGTATTATATGAAAGGATGATATCTATGTATGATATTGGTATAATAGGGGCAGGAGTTGTAGGAGCAGCTATTGCTAGAGAACTATCTAAATATGATTTGAAAGTCTGTTTAATCGAAAAGGATGAAGACGTTTCTATAGGGGCTTCAAAGGCAAATAGTGGTATTGTTCATGGTGGTTATGTTGGAAAATATGGCACTGAAAAAGGAGAACTCTGTATAAAGGGAAATAGTATGTTTGAAAGATTAGATAGAGAATTAAATTTTGGCTTTAAAAGAACTGGAGCTATTGTTATAGGATTTGATAAAGATGATGAAGAAAAAATCCATGAACTTTATGAAAATGCTATAAAAGTAGGTCATAAAAAAGATGATATTGGAATAATATATAGTGACAAAATAAAAGAAATAGAGCCTCATATAAATGATGAAGTAAAAGTGGCATTCTATTGTAAAAGTGTAGGAGTGACATCACCCTATGAAATGACCATAGCCCTTGTGGAGAATGCAATACAAAATGGCATAGATCTAAAACTCGAAACAGAAGTTTTAAATATAGGTCAAAAATCAGAGGGTTTTGTTATAGAAACCAATAGAGGTAATATAGCTACTAAATATATTATAAATGCTGCAGGTATTTATAGTGATAAAATAGCTAATATGGTAGGAATCGATAAATTTAAAATATTGCCAAGAAGAGGTCAGTATGTATTATTTGGAAAGGATCAGGGAGATCTTGTTAATACTGTAGTGTTTCAAACTCCAACAAAAAAGGGAAAGGGTATTTTAGTTACGACTACATACCATGGTAATTTCATGTTGGGACCTGATGCAGAAGATATAAATGAGAGAGAGGACATAGATACAACTATAGATGTCCTTGAGTATGTTGTTGAAACAGCAAGAAAATCTATACCTGATTTTAATATTAAGAGGGCACTTACTACTTTTTCTGGTATTAGAGCTAGAAGTAGTACTGGAGATTTTATAATAGAAGAAAGTGATGTTAGAGGATTTATAAATGTGGCAGGTATAGATTCACCAGGATTGACATCTTCACCAGCCATAGCAGAAAAGGTTATAGGTATTTTAAAAGATGTTGGTGTGGAAATGGAAAAGAAAGATAAATTTGACAGCTATCGGACACCTATTATAGTAAAGAAAGATGGATTCAAAGGGAAAATAGATCATCATGACCCTGAAAAAAACATAATATGCAGATGTGAGAAAGTTACTGAGGCAGAAATAGTGGATGCTATGCATAGGGGTATACCTATTAAGTCTACAGATGCTATAAAAAGGAGAACTAGAGCTGGAATGGGTAATTGTCAAGGGGCTTTTTGTAGATCTAGAGTCAAAAAATTGATATCAAGGGAAGAGGGAATTGATATAGATAAAGTGACTGTAAGAGGTGCAAAGGCTTCACCTATTCCTCAAAGGGTAGATATTAAAGCTATAAGGAAAATCAACAAGTGATGGGCTATTATATAAAGTAAGATGAACATTGTACAGACTTTGTTAAAATAAAAACTTAATAAAAAACGCTACTTTTATTTACAATCATACGATAAAATGTTATAATGTAATTGACGAAAAATTAAGAAAATATAATATTATGTAGAGACAAAGAGAGCGTGTAGAAAACCTATGGAATGATAGGCTTTTTTAGCACGCTTTTTTCTATGTTTCTTGTTGACTATAAATGACATAATATCATAAAATTAGTATACATATACAAATATGATATAGGAGGTTAAATATGGCTACTAAATTTTTTACTAATATACATGAAAATCCTATAATAGCGGCAATAAATGACTTATCAACTTTAAATGAAGCATTGGATTGTCCTGTGGAAAATATATTTTTGCTTACAGGCAATATATTAAACCTCAAGGAGATAGTATACAGATGTAAAGCAAAGGATAAGGGAGTTTTTGTACATATAGATTTAATGGAAGGATTCTCCAAAGATAAATGGAGTTTGGAATATATAGCTAATAATGTAGAGCCAGATGGAATAATTACAACAAAAAGTAATTTGGCAAGGGCATCTAAAGAGTTGAATATGTTTACTATCCAAAGGCTTTTTATATTGGATTCATTATCTTTAGATTCAGGGATAAAATTAATACAATCAGCAAGACCAGATGCAGTGGAAATTCTACCGGGCATAATGCCTAAGATAGTAAAAACAATACATGAAGAAACTAGAATACCAATAATAACAGGTGGACTGATAAAGGATAAGGAAGATGTGATTGGAAGTCTTAATGCAGGAGCAGTAGGCATATCTACAAGCAATAAGAAGGTATGGTATATGTAAGAGCGAAGGGAGGTGGAAATAACAATATTGCATCATAATTGTATCATAGACTTAATAAGTAGCTGTGGGTAAGTTAAAAATTAAAAAAAGGGGAGGAAGATTTTATGTCGAATATGGCTATGTATTTAGCAGAGTTTTTTGGCACAATGATACTTATTCTGTTAGGAGACGGAGTTGTAGCAAACGTTTCCTTGAAGAAATCTAAAGGTGAAGGTGGAGGATGGATTGTTGTCACCACTGCTTGGGGTCTTGCTGTTGCTATGGCAGCCTATATTACTGGATGGGTGAGTGGGGCCCATATAAATCCTGCTGTAACTGTTGCAAACGCTTTTATAGGTAATATATCATGGTCATTAGTTCCTGGATATGTAATATCTCAGGTTCTTGGAGGTATAGCAGGCGGAATTTTAGTATATGTATCATTTAGGGATCATTTTGCTGCTACAGATGATGCAGATACAAAACTAGGAGTATTTTGTACAGCACCAGCCATAAGAAATATAAAGTGGAATTTTATAACAGAGGTTATAGGTACTGCGATGTTAGTTATAGGTTTATTAGGTATTGCTCACTCAAATAATGGAGTAGGACCATTGGGAGCACTATTGGCAGGTTTCTTGGTATGGAGTATAGGATTGAGTTTAGGAGGACCTACTGGTTATGCAATAAATCCAGCTAGGGATTTAGGACCTAGAATTGCCCATGCAATACTACCTATACCAGGCAAAAGAGATGCAGACTGGTCATATTCTATGGTGCCTGTTATTGGACCTATTGTGGGTGGAGTGATTGGAGCATTTATATATCAATTTGTACTTAATATGTGGGTATAGCAATATTTGATAATTTGAAATAATACTGAAATTCATATATGATTTTATTGAAAATTTTAAAAATATACTGTATTATATAGGGGGTAAAAAAATAATGGAAAAAAAATATATAATGGCGTTGGATCAAGGGACCACTAGTTCAAGGGCTATATTATTCAATCATGAAGGTGAAATAGTAAAGGTAGCACAAAAAGAATTTAAACAGATCTATCCAAAGGGTGGTTGGGTTGAACATGACCCAATGGAAATTTGGGGTACTCAAAGTGGAGTTGCCAGAGAGGTATTGGAGACTACAGGAATAAGACCTCAAGAGATAGCAGCTATGGGTATAACAAACCAAAGAGAAACCACAGTGGTTTGGGATAAAAATACAGGTAAGCCTATTTATAATGCAATAGTTTGGCAATGTAGGAGAACTGCTAATATATGTGATGATTTGAAGAAACGAGGACTAGAAGATTATATAAGAGAAAATACAGGTCTTGTTGTAGATGCATATTTTTCAGGAACAAAGATAAAATGGATACTGGATAATGTAGAAGGTGCCAGAGAGAAAGCGGATAATGGGGAACTATTATTTGGTAATATAGATACTTGGCTTATATGGAATCTGACAAGGGGCAAAGTTCATGTAACTGATTATACCAATGCCTCTAGGACTATGATTTATAATATTAAAGAGCTTAAATGGGATGAAAAGCTGTTGAAGGAACTAGGTATACCTGTCTCAATGTTACCAGAAGTTAGACCATCTAGTGAAGTATATGGCGTAACTGATCCTAAGACATTTGGAGGTTCAGAGATACCTATAGCAGGGATTGCAGGAGATCAACAAGCTGCATTGTTTGGGCAGGCATGTTATGAAGACGGTATGGCTAAAAACACCTATGGAACAGGATGTTTTATGTTGATGAATACTGGTGAAAAAATGGTACATTCAAAAAATGGCCTTCTTACTACAATAGCTTGGGGAATAGACGGAAAGGTAAATTACGCTTTAGAGGGAAGTATATTTATAGGTGGCGCTATTATACAATGGTTAAGGGATGAATTGAGACTAATAAGTGATTCAGCAGATAGTGAATATTTTGCCACTAAGGTAGATGATTCCAATGGAGTATATATTGTTCCAGCTTTTGTTGGATTGGGAGCACCCCATTGGGATATGTATGCTAGAGGTACTATGCTAGGCCTTACAAGGGGAGCTAATAAAAATCATATTATAAGGGCTGCATTGGAATCCATAGCATATCAAAGTAAGGATATATTAGGAGCTATGCAACAAGATTCAGGTATAGATCTTAAGGAATTAAAGGTTGATGGAGGTGCAGTAGCAAATAATTTCTTAATGCAATTCCAATCAGATATATTGGGAGTTCCAGTGCATAGACCAGTAATAACAGAGACTACTGCCCTTGGAGCAGCATATTTGGCAGGTCTTGCAGTGGGATTCTGGAAGAATAAAGAAGAGATATCAGCAAAGTGGATGGTAGATAGGGTATTCGAACCATCAATGGAAAAAGATAAAGTAGATAAGATATATAAAGGATGGAAGAAGGCTGTAACTAGATCATTGAATTGGGAAGAAGAATAAAATATAAACATACAAAAGAATAATACAGGTTTGAGATAAAGAGAACCACACTGGATTATCCTATGGAGAGATAGGTATAGTTTAGTGTGGTTTTTTTAATATGAAAATAGAAGGAGGCAGTCTGTATGTATGATGTAGCAATAATAGGGGCTGGTGTAATAGGAAACTCTATAGCAAGAGAACTATCTAGATATAATTTAGATATAGTTATTATAGAAAAGGATAATGATGTATCAAATGGTACTACAAAGGCCAATAGTGCCATAGTCCATGGTGGGTATGATGCTAAACCTGGAACTAATATGGCGAAGTTTAATGCAAAGGGCAATCCTATGTTTGACAGACTCTGTGATGAGCTAGATGTTCCATTTAAGAGGATAGGGTCATTGGTATTGGCTTTCAATGATAAAGACATGGACACACTAAAAGAATTATATGATAGAGGAATAAAAAATGGCATACCAAATGTTGAGATAATAGATGGTGAAAAGATTAAAGAAATGGAGCCAAATATAAATGAAGATGTAATAGGAGCCTTATATTCACCAACAGCAGGTATAGTGGGTTCATATGAATTGGCTATAGCCCTTGCAGAAAATGCTGTAGATAATGGAGTGGAACTTATGCTCAATAACGAAGTGAAGGATATACAGAAGATACATGGTGGATATAGAATTTCAGCTACTACAGGAAATATAGATTCAAAGTATGTTATAAATTGTGCTGGGGTATATGCAGATAAAATAAATAATATGGTCAATAAAGAAAGCTTTAAGATAAAACCACGAAGGGGACAATATTATATATTAGATAAAAGTGCTTCTCATATAGCAAAACATGTAATATTCCAATGCCCCAATGAATTAGGCAAAGGTGTTTTAATAGCGCCAACAGTTCATGGCAATATTATAGTTGGTCCAGATAGTCAAGACTTAAATGACAATCAACGGGATGAATTACAGACAACATCTAATAGACTTGACTATGTTAAGAATACAGCTAAAAGAAGTATAAAAAATATACCGTTTAATAAAGCAATAACTAATTTTGCAGGTATGAGGGCGGAACCAAGTACTGGAGATTTTATAATAGAAGAAGCAGAAGACGCAAAGGGATTCATAAATGTTGCTGGTATTAAATCACCGGGTCTATCTTCGGCACCTGCTATAGCAGAATATGTGGTTGAATTTATTAAGAAAATTGCTAATGGATTAGATAAAAAAGGAGATTTTAATCCTTATAGAAAAATGGTTGTATTTGATGAATTAAGTAGTGAAGAAAAGACTGAAATGATAAAGAAAGATCCTAGATATGGAAGGATAATATGCAGATGTGAAAATATAACTGAAGGTGAAATTGTGGACTGTATCAAAAGAAATGTGGGAGCTACTACAGTAGATGGAGTTAAGAGGAGAGTAAGACCTGGAACAGGTAGATGTCAAGGTGGATTTTGTGGACCAAGGGTTATGGAGATACTTGCTAGGGAATTGGAAAAGGAACCAAAGGATATAGTGAAAGATGGAAAAGAGTCCTATATATTGACGGGAGAGACTAAGGATAGTTAGTAAAGTAGTTCCTAGTTCTCAGTTCTTGGTTCTTAGGAAAGAAGGGGGCGCTAGCGCCCCCTAAGAGCTAAGAGCTAAGAGCTAAGAGCTAAGAGCTAAGAGCTAAGAGCTAAGAGCTAAGAG
>NZ_JHVL01000017.1:49171-74308 GCF_000620125.1 Clostridiisalibacter paucivorans DSM 22131
CTAAGAGCTAAGAGCTAAGAGCTAAGAGCTAAGAGCTAAGAGCTAAGAGCTAAGAGCTAAGAGAAGGAGTGATATTTGTGTTAAAATATGATGTTGTTGTTATAGGAGGAGGCCCTGCAGGATTAGCAGCTGCCATAGAGGCTAAAAAAAATGGTGTTGATAATATATTAGTTATAGAGAGGGATAAAGAACTGGGAGGGATATTACAACAATGTATTCACAACGGATTTGGATTACATGTATTTAAGGAAGAATTGACAGGACCCGGTTATGCAGAGCGATTTATAACGGAATTGAAGTCATTAGATATAGATTATAAATTAGATACAATGGTATTAGATATAACTGAAGGTAGAGTGATAAATGCTATAAATACAATAGATGGATTTATGAAGATAGAAGGCAAAGCTATAGTATTGGCTATGGGATGTAGGGAAAGACCTAGAGGTGCATTATCAATACCGGGGACTAGACCAGCAGGGGTATTTACTGCAGGAACAGCTCAAAGGTTTATAAATATGGAAGGGCATATGGTAGGAAAGAAGGTAGTAATATTAGGATCTGGAGACATAGGGCTTATTATGGCTAGAAGACTTACTTTAGAAGGGGCAGAGGTAAAGGCCGTAGCAGAGCTGATGCCTTATTCAGGAGGGCTTACACGAAATATAGTTCAATGTCTAGATGATTTCGATATACCACTCTTATTAAGTCATACAGTAATAGATATAAAGGGCAAAGATAGAGTTGAAGGAGTTGTAATAGCAAAGGTAGATGAAAACAGAAGACCTATTCCTGGTACAGAGAAGCTCTATGAATGTGATACATTATTACTTTCAGTGGGTCTTATACCAGAAAATGAGCTGTCTAAGAGTGCAGGGATAAAATTAGATACAATTACCAATGGTCCTATGGTGAATGAATCAATGGAAACTAATATAAATGGGATATTTGCATGTGGTAATGTGGTTCATGTACATGATCTTGTGGATTATGTAACAGAGGAGAGTATTAGGGCAGGAAAGAATGCTGCCAAATTTGTGAAAGATCAGTTAATCGACAATAGTAATGTAATAGATACAAAACCAGGTGATGGAATAAGGTATATAGTACCTCATAAGGTCAGAGTTGAAAACTTAGATAAGACTTTAGATATGTTTATGAGAGTAACAGATGTATATAAAGATGTAAAATTAGTTATAAAAGCAGATGGAAATATCATAAGAGAAATGAAAAAGAAACATTTAGCCCCTGGTGAAATGGAAAGGGTAAAGATACCTGTTAGAGATATAAAAGGGAAAAATATATCTAATATTACAGTATCTGTAGAAAGGGGAGTAAATTAAAATGAAACAATATGAAAAAGTTTGTATAGTATGTCCTGTAGGATGTAGACTTACTATAACAGAAGACTCTGATAGCGATAGTGGATATAAAGTAGAAGGTAATAATTGTCCAAGGGGAGAAAAATATGGAATAAAAGAGGTGACCAATCCTACTAGGGTATTGACCACGACAGCAAAGATTAAAGGGTCACATTATGAAAGATTACCTGTTGTTACTAGCGATGGTATTCCAAAGGATAAATTGTTTCAATGTATGAAAGAAATAAATACTTTAAAATTAGAGGCACCTATTAATGCAGGTGATATAGTGATAAAAAACATACTTGATACAGGAATAGATATAATAGCCTCAAGGAGTATGTCAAAAGAATAGATTGTAAAATACTATAACCAATCAATTGAATCTAGTCTCAATTGGTTGGTTATAATATTTTGTACAATTTTTATAATTACCTAGAAAATTCATATTTTCTTCATAAGTTGGGACTATAATGTAATTGTAGACAAGGGAAATACTAATAAAGGAGGTATACATTCAATGATGGGATATCATATGATGGGCGGAGGATTGATAGGATTTTTAATAATAGGATTGGTAATATACTTTATCATAAATATGGGAAGGAATAACTTTCATTGTGGTGGAGGACATACTAATCACAGAAGGAAAGAACCCATAGATATATTGAAGGAAAGATATGCAAAAGGGGAAGTTTCTGAGGAAGAGTACAATAGAAAGAGAAATAAATTAATAGATTAATTTCAGAGGAGGTAGAAAATATGTGTGGTATAGGCATAGGTAGTATGTTTGGATACGGTAGAGGCATAGGTTGGACTTGGATGCTAGGATTTGGTATATTGAGATTATTAATAATTGGAGGAATAATCTTATTGATTGTGAAGATGATTAATAAAAATAGACATGGTAGTATAAAACATAATAATGAATCTATAGAAATATTGAAAGAGAGATATGCAATGGGAGATATATCAGAGGAAGAATATGAAAGAAAAATGAATTTACTTAGAGGATAGTGTGAGAAATAGTTTGTAGCTAGTAGTTAGTAGTTGATGGTTAAAATCCTATGGATTTTAACCATCAACTACTAACTACTTTTTTATTTGTTATATAAAAAAAATTAATGATAAAAATGGAAATAATATGAAGATTTATCTGATTAATGGGTACAAATATATTATAGTTAAAATATTTAGAATATATATGTTCTGTTGACAAAATAAGAAAGGGTGATTCAATGAAATCATTGAAAAACAAATTGATTTTGACGTTTGTGATAATCTTGCTAATAACTACCAGTATGTTGGGGTATTTCTCTTTAAACAGGGCCTCAGATGCACTATTACAGGAAACAGACAAGGCACTGGAGGCTGTAGCTGTAGAGTCATCTAATCATTTGAGTTCTAAAATAGAAACTCAGACTCTTTATATGTCTGTATTGGCCAAAAATGAAATTATATTAGATGATGCCAGTTGGGAGAAAAAGGTCGAATTTTTTCAAAAAGAAGCTGAGAGAAGTGGTTTTTTAGAATTTGCATTTGTTAAAACAAATGGAAAGGCAGTGGTTTTTAATAAAGAAAAGATGGAGATGGATATAAGTGATAGAGGATACTTTAAAAAAGCTATAGGTGGAGATATGGCAATTTCAGACTTATTGATGAACAAATTGACAGGGGAACCAGTGGTAGTTTTAGCAGCTCCAGTGAAGAGGAATGAACAAGTGGTTGGAGTTCTAATAGGTAGAAAAGATGGAATGATCTTAAGTGAAAATTCAAATGATATAAAATATGGTGATACTAGTTATGCATATGTTATAAATTCGGAGGGAACTATTGTAGGACATGAGAAAATAGAACTAGTAAATGAGCAGTATAACCCTATTGAAGATGCAAAAGGAAATAAAGAATTAGAAGAACTTTCTAACATCATGAAAAATCGTATGATAAAAAGAGAGGTTGGGGTAGGTAAATACTTTTTCCAAGATAAAGAAAGAATAGTTGGATTTTCTCCAGTGAAAAATACTCCTTGGATATTGGCTGTAGCTATTGAGAATGATCAGGTATTGGCAGGAATAAACAATCTAAGAAATGGGCTAATATTATCTTCTATAATAATTATCATATTGGCAATAATTATTACATACTTTGTAAGTGGCAATATATCTAGACCTATAACAAATTTAACTAAAATTATAGAGAGATTGGCAGATTATGATCTTCAGTTTGATGAAAATGATGAAGCGCGATCATATCTTAAAAGGAAAGATGAAATTGGAAGAATAAGTAATGCATTGGCAACGATGCAGAAAAATTTTATAAGTCTTTTGGAAAATACATCGGAAGTATCTGAACAATTATCTGCATCATCTCAACAACTTACATCTACCAGTGAACAATCAGCTACAGCATCTGAACAGATAGCTCAAACTGTGGAAGAAATAGCAAAGGGGGCAACAGATCAAGCAAAAGATACTGAAAAAGGTGCAGACTCTATGGTTAAGATGGGAGATATATTAGATAGGGATCAAGAAAATATGAAACTATTAAATATATCTGCCGATGAAGTAATTACATTAAAGGACAAAGGGTTAGATGTAATAAATAAATTGGTAACTAATACAAAACAGAGTAATATTGCCACAGAGGAAATATCAGAGGTCATAAGAAATACCGATGCTAGTGCAAAAGAAATAGAGAAGGCAAGTGAGATGATTAGAAGTATAGCAGAACAAACCACTCAATTTACAGAGGATATAAAATCAATAGTTGAGGGACTTTCAAAGAGAACTGAAGATGCTGTTTCAACAGTAGAAGGCTTAGAAGAAGTGGCTAAATCACAAAATCTAAGTGTAAAAGAAACAGAAGATAAATTTAAGGGTATTTCTGAGGCAGTTGAAAATACAAAAATGATTATTGAAAAATTAAATGAGTCAGGACAATCTATGAAGCATAGTAAAGACGATATATTGGATTTATTACAGGGGTTATCAGCTATAGCAGAGGAAAATGCAGCAAGTACTGAGGAAGCATCAGCAGCAGTGCAGGAGGAAACTGCTGCTATAGAAGAAATAGCTAATTCAAGTGAACACCTATCGAATTTGGCTCAAGAATTAAATGAATTAGTATTGAAATTTAAGATTTAATATAAAATAAAAGAATAAAAACCAAAGGTACAAAATAAAATAACTATTTGATACCTTTGGTTTTTTATATTAATTGAAATAGTACAGGATAAAATACTATAAATGTGTTGACATATTTTAGAAATGTTATAAAATATAATTATAATAGGCGTATGCCCAAAAAATAAAAGGATGATTTTATGAATAAAATCTATGAAGTTGAAAAGAGTAATTATGAATTGATAGAAGACTTAATAGAAGGTAAGGGTCATAAATTAACTTATCAGAGAAGTGAAATATTGAAGCAATTTTTGAAAAATAAACAGAAACATCTAACGGCAGAGGATATATACTATATTTTGAAGGAAAAAGGTATAGGTATATCTACAGTTTATAGGGCTATAAAGCTTTTTGTTGAATTAGATATTGTAAAAGAATTTAAGATTGAGGATACTGGATATTATGAATTAAAGATGTATGCTAGGAAGCCATTACATATGCATTTCAAATGTGACAATTGTGGGGCTATTGAAGATATAACAGACCAAAAAGTAATATTAGAGCATATAAAGATGAATAAATTGATAGAAAAAATATATAAAAATGAGATTTATGATGCAGATATAATTCTTCATGGATTATGTCAAAAGTGTAAGGAGCAATAAAAGTTGATGATATAGACAAACAATAGCTTCCATTGGTTGACAAATATGATTTATAGAGATAAAATATAAAGGTCATATGCCAATAAGTTTGAAGAGGTGATTATAATGTCAAATTGCGATACATGCCCAACAAAAGATAACTGTAGTTCTCAAGAAGGATGTATGATTGAAAATAATCCATATAATGAAGTGAAGAAAGTAATAGCTGTAATGAGTGGTAAAGGTGGAGTAGGAAAATCAACTATAGCTACTCTAATAGCTAAGACATTGAGAAAGAAAGGATATACTGTGGGTATATTAGATTCTGATGTCACAGGGCCCAGTATACCTAGACTTATGGGAGTTAATGATAAAAAGGTTGGAGGAAGTGAATTAGGTATAATACCTGTTAAATCGCCTGAAGGTATAAGTGTAATGTCTTTAAACTTCCTTATGGAGAATGAAGAAGAACCTGTTATATGGAGGGGTCCTATCCTTGCAGGAACTGTCAAGCAATTTTGGACTGATGTTTATTGGGGAAATTTAGATTATTTAGTAATAGATATGCCTCCAGGAACTGGTGATGTGCCCCTTACTGTTATGCAATCAATACCTATTAATGGAATGGTTATGGTTTCAACACCACATGATATGGTATCTATGATTGTGGCCAAGTCTATAAATATGGCTAAAAAGATGAATATTCCTATAGTAGGAATAGTAGAAAATATGAGTTACATATTATGTCCTGATTGTGGAAAAGAGATTCGCTTTTTTGATAATGGTGATATTAAGGAATATTTAGATAGAATGGATATTGGTCTATTGGGAGAATTGCCAATGACTCAAGAAATAGCTCATATTACTGATAAAAATGCATCCTATGAGGAGAAAGTTTTTGAAAGTATGAGTGATATAGTAGATAAAATAATTAAATTTGATTAAAAGAAAAAAGTTATGAGTTAGTAGTTAGTAGTTTAATGGTGGAAATTCATAGAATTTCTATCATCAACTATGAACTACTAACTTTTTTTATAAATTTTGCAAAATGTTCTTATCGAAGGACATTTTTTTAATTTTTGTAATTAATTAATATTTGTTGACAAAGACTAAATGTAAATGTAAAATATAATTAGCATATGCCAATAAAAACGGAGGGATAAATATGAAAATAGCATTATCATCAGGAGGAAAAGATTTAAAAAGTACATTGGATTCAAGATTTGGAAGGTGTACATATTTTCTTGTACATAATACTGATACCAATGATTTAAAGGTATTAGATAATAAGGGGAAAAGTGCTGGTGGTGGAGCAGGGATATCTGCTGCACAGCAATTAATAGATGAAGAAATTGATGCTGTTATAACTAAGAATATGGGTCCCAATGCATATAATTTAATGAAAGATTCAAATATAAAGGTTTATAGAGGAGATAATATCCCCTGTGAATTGCTTATAAAAAGATTTGAAGAGAATAAATTAGAAGAGATAACGGAAGCTGGCCCTGCTCATCATGGTGGTGCATAAAGGAGGAAAACTGATGAATATTTCAGTACTGAGTGGAAAAGGTGGAACAGGGAAGACTACAATATCAACTAACTTGGCTGTTATTTTGGGAGCTAATTATATTGACTGTGATGTGGAGGAACCTAATGGATTTTTATTTCTTAATCCAGAGGATATAAAAAAAAGAGAAGTAAAAGTTGAAATGCCGATAATAGATAAGAGCAAATGCACAATGTGTGGGGCATGTGTAAAGGCTTGTAGATTTAATGCTTTGGCAAAAACTAAAAATAATATAATAGTTTTTGAAAAGCTTTGTCATAGCTGTGGAGCATGTGAGATAGTATGTCCTACGGGGGCATTAAGCTACGGTGAACGATCTATAGGAATAATAGAAGAGGGAAATAAGAATGGAATGGTATGTAAGAGGGGGCTTTTAGATATAGGTGAGCCCATGGCAGTGCCTATATTAAAACAATTATTACATGAATTGCCCAATGGAATAAATTTTCTAGATAGTCCACCAGGTACCTCCTGTAATGTGGTAAATACTTTGAATTATGCCGATGGTGCCATATTGGTGACTGAACCTACAGCATTTGGTCTACATGATCTTAAGATGGCAGTGGAATTAGTAAAGGGAATGAATATGCCCTTTGGTTTAATTATCAATAAATATGATAAAGAGAACCATATATTAGATGATTATATAGATAAAGAAGGTATAAAGGTATTGGGATATGTACCCTATAAAAAAGAGGCTGCTGAGGAATATTCTAGAGGGAATATGCTAATAGACATGCCAGAATATAAAGAGGCATTTATAAATATTTCTGAGACCATGAAAGGGGTGTTATTATGAGAATAGCTGTAATAAGTGGAAAGGGTGGTACAGGAAAGACCACTGTTGCAGTATCTATAGGTGCCATAGAAGAACACCCTGTAATGGTTGACTGTGACGTAGATGCTCCCAATATGTATCTTTATTATGAAGGAGAAGATATAAAAAAGGGACAATTTTATGGAAGTGAGTTAGCAGTAGTAGATAAAGATCTATGTAATAAATGTGGTAAATGTAACAATGTATGTAGATATGATGCCATTGATAAAGGTCTAGTTAATGATATGAAATGCGAGGGATGTGGAGCATGTGAATTAGTTTGTCCACAGAAGGCTATAACTATGGTACCTCAGAAGACTGCAGATACTTTTATAACAAAAATACCCAATGGTATTATATCGAGGGCAAAAATGGATGTGGGCAGTGACGGCTCTGGAAAACTCATAACTGAGTTAAGGAAGAATGCAGAGTTATATCAAAGGGGTTCTAAATTTACTATTGTAGATGGTTCCCCCGGTGTGGGATGTGCAGTAATAGCATCTATAACGGCAAATGATGCTGCAATAATAGTAACAGAACCTACAAAATCTGGCATGGATGATTTTATAAGGGTACACAAATTGTGTGAGCATTTTGGAATACCTCAATATGTGTGTATAAATAAATACGATATAAATGAAGATATAACAATGGATATAGAAAATTATTGTACTGATAATGGAATAACAGTAGTGGGTAAAATACCCTATGATGAGACTATAATAAGGTCTATAAACGAACTAAAACCCATAGTATATTATGAAGATAGTAAGGCCAATTATGCCATTAGAAATATGTGGAATAAGGTTAAGGAGTTAGTTAATAAATATGAATATAAAAATATTAAATAAAGGAGTGTATGAATATGAAAATAGCTATTGCATCAGATGGAAAGATGGTAAGTGGACATTTTGGACATTGTAAAGGATTTGCTATGTATGATGTGGAAGATAATAAAGTGATGAACACTAGCTTTATAGAAAATCCTGGACATAGACCGGGTTTTTTGCCTGTTTTTTTAAAGGAAAAAGGGGCAAATGTTATAATTTCAGGTGGAATGGGAGAGACAGCTCAAGACTTGTTTTATGAACATGGAATAGATGTAGTAGTAGGGGCAAATGGTAATTGTGACAATATAGTTGAATCATTTATAAATGGGGAATTAAAATCGACAGGTAGTGTATGTACAGAGCATATGCACGAAGGACATTGTGAAGATTAAAATAAAATTTTTAAAGAGGCCAATTTTTAGCAATGGTCTCTTTTTTTGAGTAAAATCCCCATTATTGACAGCAATCTATATGGTGATATAATAGAGTTGTGAAGTATAAAAATTAAAAAATATAGAGACATAGGGAAAAGGGTGAATATCCCTTGCTGTAGTCGCAGCTGTAACCAGTGATGATGACTAATTTATGCCACTGCAATAGTCTTGTGGGAAGGTGTAGTCTTAAGATGATCTGGGAGCCAGAAAACCTGTCACTATATTCTTCTTAGTTTCTTCGACTTAGAGAAAGGGGAAGACATATTATAATGATATACATTAGTATATTTTTTATTATAAATATGTTGAAAAGCCCTTCTTTAGTCTAATCTAAAGAGGGGCTTTATAATTTAGAAGGGGTGTTGATATTGAAGAAGTTACTAATAATTATAACGATGTTTTCTCTTTTAATTACAGGGTGTGCAGTGGGGGACACAGCTGATGTAGATACCAATATACATATGATTGTGACAAAGGATTTTGGCAATCAAGGGATTTATAATGAAGAAGTGAAATTGGATTATGAGGAAGAGAGCGTTTTAGAATTGACCATGAAAAATTTAGAGGTAGAGACAGCATATGGTGGAGGATTTGTAAACGCTATAAATGGTATAAAATCAGAGTTTACAGGATTAACTAAAAAGAAAAAGACAGATTGGTTTTATTATGTAAATGGTATACTCTCAGAAATTGGCTCTGGTGATTATTATGTAAAAGATGGAGATAATATTATTTGGGATTATCATGATTGGAGTATAAGGACATATATGACCAGTATAATAGGAGCATATCCTAAACTTTTTATAAATGGACATGGAGATCAGATATTTCCAGTAGAAATTTATTATACAAAAGACTATGAAGAGGAAGTAAAGAAATTGGAGGAATTTATAAATAAAGAGTCAGTTAATGTGGAAGTAAAGTCTGAATTATTAAATGAAAACAATAGGGAAAATATATCCAATGACAATGTACATACTATATTGATAGGTAATTATCAGTATATAAATGAAATAAAATATATTGAAAATCTTTATGATGGGGGCACAACAAACGGTTTCTTCTATGATATAAAAGGGGATAAAATAGATATTAAGAATTTTAGAGGTGATACAGTAAAATCCTATGACAAGGGGGCAGCCATATCATCCAGTTTAAAAAATTATGGTTCCAGTGACACCCTTTGGATAATAACAGGGAACGATAATAAAATGATTTCCAAGGCAATAAATATAATGCATCAGCATCCAGAAAAAATAAAGGGGATGTTTTCAGCAATAGTAACAGAAAAAGGTGTGGAGAATTTGCCACGTAAATAAGGAGATAAATAACAAATACGAGGGGATGATTATATGAAGAGATTAATTTCAATTTTTTTAGCTATTATTATGATATTTGGAAGTATTGCCTTTGGAGCAGAGATGGAGGATACAGTTAGTTATGTTAAAGATAGTGATTTAGAAGAATGGGGGATATTGTCCCTTTATAGTATAGGGAAAGATGTTTCAGATATTAAATTAGATAAAATAGATAGCAAGGTAACAACAGATTATGAGGCATATATATTGGGCGCTATACCTATGGATAAGGACATATCGTCAGAAGTGAAAAAAATATTAAATGTCCAAAAAGAGGATGGAAAATTTGCAGATTTTATTGATGGCAGTGGAAATGACTTAGTTAATGCCCATGTTTGGGGAGTAATATCATTATATGTGGCAGGAGAAGATGATTACAATAAAGAGAAGGCATTGGAATGGCTAAAGAATAGCCAAAATACTGATGGAGGATTCCCCATATATACTGGAGATAATATGTCAGATTTAGATATGACGGCTATGTCTATAATTGCATTAAATATATTAGGTTTGGATAAAGATGATAAAGAAATACAGCAGGCCATTGAATATATGAATAACAATTTGGATAAAAGGGAAAATTGTGAGTCGATAGCTTGGTATATATTGGCAAAAGTCAAATTGGGAATAGATGTGGAAGAACCATTATACGACAGACTTATGAAATATAGGATGGATGATGGATCATTTAAACATATAAAGGCTATATCTAGGGGTAATTATATGGCTACATGGCATGGACTTATGGCTATGTCTGATTATCAGAAAGGATATTCCATATTTGCCCAGTTACATAATAAAAATAGGTTTACTGATTTAAAAAAAGAAAATTATGCATACAAAGAAATAATGACATTGATAAATAAGGGGGTAGTTTCTGGATATCTTGATAATACATTTAAGCCCAATAATAATGTAAAAAGGGCTGAGTTTGCAAAGTTTTTAATTTATGGTTTGAGAATGGATCACAAAATAGGAGCAAAAACCAAAGAGTTTAAAGATTTAAATGGACATTGGGCTAATAATATAGTTGCTTTAGCAGTAAAGGAAGACTTAATTAAGGGGATGTCAAAGGGAAAATTCGCACCCAATGACAATATAACAGGAGCACAGGTTGCAACTATACTGGTAAGGGCTAAAGGATTGGATTCAGAAGTATCAACTGTAGATGGCAGTAGTTGGTATCAAGGATATGTAAAGGTAGCTAAAGACAATGATTTATTATATGACAATTTCAATCCTAGTGCACCAGTGACTAGGGCTCAATGTGCTGAAGCTATATACAATATAATGAAATAAGGGGGAGCAGAGGGGATGAGATATAATAAAAGCACTGGTTATGCTAAGTTTTTAGTTGCACTTTTAGTAATCTCTTTGATTATGGGACTTATAGTTCCATACGTTGTTGGGATAGATAGAGTTCATGGTTCAGAATATAGTTATTCAGATTTGGCCACAATGGCAGCAAAGGATACTATAGATAGATTTTGGGAAGGTACAAAAGTTGATGGAGAACATGGAAATATTAATAATTATGATATATATGTATTGAGTAAGGCAAAATTAGATGTAACATCTTATGTATACGAAGAAAAGAGTTTAAAGGATAATGCCATAAAGTTGCTAGATAAAGGAGATGGTAATTTAAAAAATATGGCATATGGCTATTTAGCAATGGATGCATTAGGAGAAGATAGTAGGGCAGAACATCTGAAGGAAAAATTATTAGAAAGATATGATGATATGGGCAATGGTGCCTTTACTGATAATATATTTGTAAATATGCCTGTATTTGAGGTAATGGGTAAGTCTGGATTGATAGATGAATTGAATTTAGAAAAGACATTGAAATATATATTGAAAGAACAAGATAAAGAAACAGGTACATGGGGTTCAGCATATGGACCAGACTTTATGACTACTACTCAAGCTATAAAATCCCTTATATATTTAAGAGAACATGCTTCAGATGAAACGCCAGTAGAAAACGCAATAGAAAAGGGAATAGAGTGGGTTAAAGAACAGCAAAAGAGTGATGGAAGTATCCAATATGGATGGGATGATACCCTTGTAGATACAGCAGAGGCAATAAGCATACTAGACCTATTAGGTGAAGATTTGAATAGTTGGAAAAAGGGAAATAGGGGTCCAATAGATTATTTCAGAGAATCGGCATTAAACGACAATGGTAGCTTTGGAGATAATAAAAACATACCTAATAATACTGCCGCATTGGAAACATATTTAAGATTGGGCGGAGAAGTGGATGGAGAATATATACTAGATAATAAAGATGACCCCGATGGAGAATTGGATCCCAATATACCTATAGAGGATTTATATGTGTATATAGAGGTTAATGGTTACAAGGACAAAATAGTTAGCAATACTAAAATTAAAATAAGTGAAGATGAGACAGTTATGAGTGTAACTAAAAGATTGTTGAAGAAAGAAGATTTAGATTATGAGACCAAGGGTGGATACATAAAGAGTATCGATGGTTTAACAGAATTTGATAAGGGTGCAAAAAGTGGTTGGATGTTTAATGTAGATGGTGATACCCAAGGAGCAGCCGATGCTTATGAACTCAGGGGTGGAGAAGAGATAGAATGGTTTTACACCTCTGATTATACCAGTGACTCTAGAAATAACAGGTTTATAGATGAAGATATCAAGACAGATATAGATGCTGGAATAGATGAACTTGAAGACATAATAGAAGAAGGCAAAATAGATGAAGCAGATATAGAAAATGCAATAGACAATATAATGGATAAATTTGAACAATTGAATAAAGAAGATGATAGAACGGAAAGAGGAATATTAGCAGATATAGCAGATATATCAGATGTTATTAGTAGGGCAATTGAAGAAGTAACATCTCAGAAAATATTAGAAAAAATACAAGATGTAAATGGTGAATTAATGGATGAATTAATAAAAATATCTAAGGATTCTGATAAGGAAGATATGAAGGAAGTAATTTTAGATATATTAGACATGACTGAATATACTATGTTAAATATGAAAGATATGAAAAAAGTAGAGGATATACTAGAGAAAAGAATAGAAGAAATAGGAGAGATATTTGATAATGCAGGAAAAAATAATCTTGAGGATTTGGAAATAAAAATTATTGATATAGTAGATGACAGTATAAGTAATATTTCAGGTGAAAATCTGACTGATAAAGATGGACTAGTTCAAGGAGATATTACAATATTTAAATTAAATGGACAAATTTTGAAGGATATATCTAAAGATATAAAAAAGAAAATAAAGAAATTCGAAGATATTATTGAAAAAAATGGCGTAAGGCAAAATAGAAGATTGAATTCACGGGTTAATATTAATATTGATGAGGTAGATACCAATACGATAAAAATAAATGTACCTGTGGAAGGCATAAAAAATTCGGTGGATTCTATAATTTTGAATACTGAATTTAGCACATTGGATATACCTGTGTCAAATTATAGTGAAGTAGAAATATCAGAGATAGAAATAACAAAAGTTAATAGAGACAGTCTTACAGAAGCTGAAA
The DNA here is from genome assembly GCF_000620125.1 of Clostridiisalibacter paucivorans DSM 22131. NCBI lineage: Bacteria > Bacillati > Bacillota > Tissierellia > Tissierellales > Thermohalobacteraceae > Clostridiisalibacter > Clostridiisalibacter paucivorans. The sequence continues at coordinate 62,849 of NZ_JHVL01000017.1, forward strand.
AACTCAATGTGCCTAAAGATGGAGAGATAGTAAATATACTAGATGAAAATAACAATATCAATAAACCTGTGAAAGTGTCACTGACATACGGTAAGAAAAACACCAATGGAGATAATTTAACTGTATGCTATATATCTGACAGTGGACAGTTGGAATATATGGGAGGCATATACAATAAAAATACAAACAGAATCACATTTTTTACTAATCATTTTAGTAAATACTTTGTCAAAGAAGTACAAAAAGATTTTAAGGATTTAAAAGGATATGATGATGAAAAACATGCCATTATAACTATGGCTAATAAAGGTATGATAAAAGGCAAGGGAGAATCTAAATTTGACCCCGATGCCAATATTACAAGGGCAGAATTTTCGGCATTGGCTACTAGGGTTATGAAATATTCTAAAGGAGAAAGTATGCCATTTGAAGATGTCAATAAAGGAGAATGGTATTATGACTCAATATCTGCAGCATATAATAATGGATTGATTCAAGGTAAAAACAAATCTGAATTTGATCCATTAGGAAATATAACTAGAGAAGAAGCTGTGAAAATACTGGGGCAAATGCTAAAAAACAGAGGTTATATAGATGAGACTGTAGAGGATTTATCTCTATTTAGGGATGCCAATGAAATAGCACAGTGGTCAAGACCATATATTTCACTCCTTATAAAAAATGGTGTCATCGTAGAAAATGATGGCGTAAAGTTTAATCCTAAGAAAAAAGTCAATAGGGCAGAAATGGCATTGATGATATATAGGATGTATGAAAAATTATTTAATTAGAGGTGGAAAGGAAAAAAATATGAAATTACATCCAGTTACAGCTATATTGTATTCTATAATGTTAATGATTCTAATTTTGTACTTTAATAATCCTATATACATATTGAGTTTATTGGGGTTATTGGTATTAACTTTAGTAATTTTAGGACAAAGGAAGAATATGATTAAAGGGATAAGGTATAGCTTGTATACCGCCCTTTTAATTATAATAATAAATCCAATTATATCTCAATATGGATTTACTAGACTTATAAGGATTAGATTACCTATTATAGGCGTGCTTCAAATAACATTGGAATCTATATTGTTTGGAATGACTATGGGAATTAAGATATTAGTCATAGGATTGGTATTTGTACTATATTCATCAGTTGTGGACAATGATGATTCATTTAGTTTTTTTTCAGTTTATGCACATAAATTGACTCTTATTTTTTCTATGACATTAAACATAGTCCATAGATTAAGGATTGAAATAACTAGGGTTAAGAATGTAATGAAGCTAAGGGGAGTAAATTTCAATCAAAGAAATATATTTAAAAAAGTTAAATCCTATTATCCTGTGCTCAAGGTCATAATGATATCTTCATTAGAAGGTTCATTGGATAGAGCAGAGGCATTGTATTCCAAAGGGTATGGTATTGGAAAGAGAAGCTGTTATTCCAAGGTAGGGATAAATATTAGGGATTATTTATTAAACTTTTTAACATTGACTACATTAATAATATTCTCTATAGGAGTAACTATGGAGATGGGTAAATATAAGTTTTATCCAATGGTAGACACTTTTAAAATCAAAGATATAATATTTTTTGCTATTATAAATATACCAATATTATTAAATATTCTTATTATCTGGGGGACAAAAAAATGGAAGCCTTTGAAATAAAGAATTTAACATATTATTATCCAAAAAATGAAAGACCAGCATTGAAAAATATAAATCTTACTGTGAATGAGGGAGAGTTTATATTATTACTGGGAAAATCAGGTTCGGGCAAATCCACATTGGGAAGGGTATTTAATGAAATTGTTCCCCAATTTTATGGAGGAAAAATCGCTGGAGATGTACAAGGGAAATACGATGTTGGAATGGTTTTTCAAGATCCTGAAAAGCAGTTGGTTATGGATACAGTTGAACGGGAATTGGCATTTGGATTGGAAAATTTGGGATTAGAATATAGTGTTATGAAAAGAAAAGTAATGGAGACATTGAGTTTTTTAAATATACATGGACTAAAAGATAAAAAAACATATGAACTATCGGGAGGACAAAAGCAGAAGGTTGCCATAGGTAGTATCCTTGCAATGGGATATAGATTTTTAGTATTAGATGAGCCTACTTCGCAGTTGGATCCCACTGCAGCAGAGGAGGTACTAAATGTATTAAGTAGACTAAATGAAGAGCTGGGATATACTATAATACTTATAGAGCAGCGAATAGATAGATGCTTTCATTTGGCAGATAGAATATTATTTATGGATGATGGAAGTATAGCCTTTGATGGGAACAACAAACAATTTATAGATTGGAATAAGCCCATATCTAGAGAGTTTTTACCCCCAGTGGCATCTTTTTTCTCTCAATTTCAATATAAAGATATCCCATTTACTATAAAAGAGGGTAGAAAGAAATTAAATAAATGTGAATTAGACTTTTTGAAAGAAAATGATAGATATAAAGCAGAGATTATAAAAAAACCAATAATAAAAATAAAGGGATTGTACTATACCTATGATAATAAAGTCAAGGCTTTAAAGGGGATAAATTTAAATGTCTATAAATCAGAGGTATTATCTATAATGGGAGAGACTGGTGGTGGAAAATCTACATTGTTGAAGAGTATATCTGGATTAGTTAAACCAGATAAGGGTGATATTGAGATAGATGGACGAATAGGTTATCTGTCTCAGAATCCAAATGATTATTTGTTTAATGATACAGTAGATAAAGAATTGAGATATACTATGGATAATAGTAATCTAAAGGACTATACACAGATAGATAATATTTTAAGAGAATTAGATATATATAAACATAAAGATTCAAATCCTAGGGATCTAAGTGGCGGAGAAAAACAACGGGTAGCATTGGCGTCAGTCCTTGTAATGGACCCTGACATACTTATATTAGATGAACCTACAAGAGGGTTGGACAATGAACTTAAAGATAAATTAGGAAATATAATTATAAATATGAAAAATAAGGGAAAAACTATAATATTGGTTACCCATGATGTTGAATTTTCTGCTAAGTATTGTGACAGAGTTGGATTTATATTTGATGGGGAGATAGTCCAAATAGGTTCAAAATATGAGATGCTGAATTCAGGTATATATTATTCAACCCAGTTGAGTAAATTATTTACTGGGTTTGCCAATGGGATATTGACTATAAATGATACATTGGATATACCAGAAAAGATAAAGGGAGAGGATGTGGCTGGATGAGCCCTGGTCTAATTGCAATATTAGGATTTATATTATTTGTAATTATAATATTTGTACTTTATGAAAAAAAAGGGATATCTGTAAAAGAGATAAGTTTGATGGCTACTATGTCAGCTATAGCTGGAGTTTCCAGAGTTCCCTTTGCAGGACTTCCAAATGTACAACCCACTACTTTTCTAGTAATTATTTCAGGATATGTATTTGGTCCTTATTTTGGTTTCATGGTGGGGGCTATGGCTACTATAGTATCTAATAGTTTTTTAGGTCAGGGACCATGGACATTGTTTCAAATGATAGCGTGGGGAATTGCTGGATTTACTGGTGGTTTATTTAATAAATTGAATAAGAACCCATCTAAAATTGTCTTAGCCATATTTTGTTTTGTATGGGGTTTTCTATTTGATTATATAATGAATATATGGCATTGGCTATTTTTTGTAAAGCCATTGAATTTAAAGAGTTTTATAGCTGTATATGTAGCATCATTTTATTTGGATCTTATGCATGCAACAGGTAATTTTGCCTTTGCATATGTGTTAGGTAGGGATTTTATGGTATTATTAGCTAGATTTAAACAGAGGATTAGCTATACTGAAATACTTGAAGAGAGTATCGAAGGGGGTAAAGGTAGTAGCTAGTGGTAAGTAGTTAGTAGTTGACGATAGGAATTTTATTAATTTCTTTTTTATATACTACGAACTACAAACCACTAAATTATTATATTTTTATAAAATTAGGTTTTCTATTTTTAAAAGTAGTTATTTCGTTGAATCCGACTTGTTTAGCCATGGCATATGCCTTGTCAAAATAGGCACATATATTGTCTGGAGAATGGGCATCTGACCCTATGGTTAATATCTTACCACCCAATTCCTTATATCTTTTTAGTATAGGTAGCTGAGGATGGGTTTGATTAAAACCATATACAATACCTGAGGTATTTATCTCCAATCCTTTATCTTTTTTGATTAAAGTTTTAAGGATTTCATCTACTATATCTGAAAAGTCATTGTAATTAAGCTTTTTTTCTCGAAAATCTCCATATCTTATTATAAAATCTAAATGGCCACATACATCAAAATCTTCCAAAGTAGATACATTTTCTAATACATTTTCAAAATATCTTCTATAGGCCTCATTTTGTTTCTTGTTTTTGAAAAAGTCACCATTGTACAGGTCTAACTTATCTGCAGCATGGGTTGAGCCTATTATAAAATCGAAATCATATTTATCTATTAAGTCATTGATATCTTTAGCTACATGGGGTTGAAGCCCCATTTCAACACCTAATTTAATGTCTATTTTGTTACTGTATTTATTTTTTATTTCATTAAAAGTTAAAAGGTATTGATCATAGTCTATAAAAAAATCTGTATCCTCATCTGGATAGTCATAGTCAACATGGTCTGTAAACATGATCTCTTTGAGGTTTAATTCTATTGCCTTTTTTATCATATCCTCCATCGGTGCATCAGAATCTAAAGAAAAGTTTGTGTGTACATGGTAGTCGTAGTAGAACAATAATATCCTTCCTTTCTATTTGCTTATCATCATTGAAACATCTAAAAGTTTTTGTTGTAGTTCCAATAGTCTATTTTTAAGATTATCATATTCTTCTGTTATAAATTTACCATCTATTATTTTATCTGTCTTTAAAACCAGGCTTTCAAATTGATCATATACTTGTTGTAATTCTTTTTCAATATCTTCTTTTTGTTTTAATGGTTCAACAAACTTATCCTTATGGGATTCAAATCTTTCATTTTTGAACTCATATACATCTCCCATCTTAGGTATGAATGTAGATATATTGAATTTCTCATGTATAATTTTTTCAAGTGCCTCAGAAGATTTTCTTTCCCCATGTACTATAAATATCTTTTTAGGTGTTTTTCTAAATCCCTTAAGCCAATCTAATAAATCATTTTGGTCTCCATGACCAGAGAAACCTTCGATGCTATGTATATTGGCATCGACTACAATTTTTTCTCCTAATATTTTAACTTTTTTAGCACCATCCCTGATTTTTCTACCCAATGTACCTTCAGCCTGATATCCTACAAACACCACGCTATTGCTCTTTTTCCATATATTATGCTTCAAATGGTGTCTAATCCTACCAGCTTCACACATACCACTGGCAGATATAATAACCTTAGGATAATTAGTTTTATTTAATCTCATAGATTCTTGTTGACTCTTAACATAGTGTAGGTTTTCAAATTCAAAGGGATTATCTCCTTCAAGAATTAGTTTTTTTGCTTCATCATCAAAGCAATAGGTGTTTTCTTTAAAGACATTTGTAGCAGAAACGGCCATAGGACTATCTATATATATAGGTATTCTCATATATGCTTCCAAGTCTTTATTATTTTTATAGTATTTATTTAATTCATATATAAGCTCCTGAGTCCTACCCACTGCGAATGAGGGGATTATTACAGAACCTCCTTTAGAAACAGTATCATTTATTATTTCAAAGAGTTTTTCCTTGCTCTCCTTTAAATCGGGATGTAGTCTGCCACCATAAGTAGACTCCATGATAAGATAGTCTGCATCTTCAATAGGTGCAGGGTCTCTGAGTATAGGCTTATTACTAGTCCCTAAGTCTCCAGAAAATACTAGTTTTGTAGTTTTATTATGTTCTGTTATCCATAGCTCTACTATAGATGAACCCAATATATGACCAGCGTCCTTAAACCTTACAGAGACATTGTCATTTATCTTTATTTTTTGATCATATAATACAGAGTCAAAATATCTTAAACTTATTTGTGCATCATCCACGGTATATAGTGGTTTAATAAGGGGTTTTCCAGCCCTTTTTCTCCATTTGTTTTCCCACTCTACATCAGACTCTTGAATATGAGCACTATCTAAAAGCATTATATTACAAAGGTCTTTTGTAGCCTTAGTACATATGATTTTACCTTTGAATCCATCTTTAACCAATTTAGGTATTCTTCCACTATGATCAATATGGGCATGGGACAATAATAGAAAGTCGATCTCTGAGGGTTCAAAATCAAAATCTTTAAAGTTGAGTTTTTCTAATTGATCGCTACCTTGAAATAGACCGCAATCAATCAAAATTTTGTGTTTATCGGTAGTTATAAGGTAATTGGAACCAGTAACCACATTTGCAGCGCCTAAAAATTCAATATGCATATGAAATCCCCCTTGCTAGTAAGATATTTAGTCTAATTATATCATAATTTTGGAAATAGAAAATCAAGAAATATAATATTGAAAATATTTTTTATATTATATACAATAGGCACAACAAAACCTTAAAGGAGCTGAATATTATGACATGTCCCAGATTAGAAATAGATTTAGACAAGATAACACATAATACAAGGGTATTAGTAAATGAATGCAAGAAATTTGGCATTGGGATAGTAGGGATAACAAAGGTTTCATCGGGAATGAAGGAATTGGTTGAAGCAATTGTGGATGGAGGCATAAATATTATAGGAGAATCTAGAATAGGGAGTCTAAAGAAATTAAAAGACTTAGATATAGAAAAAATGATGATAAGATTACCTATGCCCAGTGAAGCTAAAGATGTAGTAATATATTCGGATATTTCCTTGAATTCAGAGTTAGAGACCATAATTAGATTATCAGAAGAGGCTATTAAGCTCAAAAAGAAACATAAAGTAATACTTATGATAGATGTGGGGGATTTACGAGAAGGATGTTTTGGTGATGAGGAAATATTTGGTATGGTGGGAAGAATCTTAGAATTAGAAGGAGTAGAGTTGATAGGTGTAGGTACGAATTTGTCATGCTTTGGAGGAGTTATACCCAGTGAAGATAATTTAAATACTTTAATTAATATAAAAGAGCAGATAGAAGAAAGGTATGATATTCATATACCTATTGTCTCAGGGGGTAATTCCAGTAGTTTACATTTGATACAGAATAAAAAAATACCAAAAGGGATAAATCAGTTGAGGTTAGGAACCTCTCTTATATTGGGTACAGTTGAAATCAACAATAGCAGAATGGAAGATACTTATAATGATGCATTTAAGCTGGTAACAGAAATAATAGAAATTAAGGATAAACCCTCTATTCCTATTGGACAAATAGCTAGAGACTCTTTTGGACAGGTACCAGCATTTGAAGATAAAGGAATAAGAAAAAGGGCCATATGTGCCATAGGTAAACAAGATATAGATATAGAGTGGATGGAGCCACAGGATAAAGACATATATATATTGGGAGCTAGTAGTGACCATCTAATAGTAGATGTAACTGATTCAAAAATAAAATATGGTGTAGGAAATAATATTGTATTTATAATTGATTATGTATCCATATTGAACGCAATGACTTCTGAACATGTTAAGAAGGTGTTTTTCAAAAGTGAATAAATATACAATAAGCTCATATTTAAATATTTATCCAACATATTTTTTTGGCTATAAATCTGATAATAAAGTCAATCCAATAATATATCAGTAAAAAATAAATAAAACACTTGCAAAATTATTCTATATAAAGTATAATTATAAAAAATAAATGTGAAAGGGGCATAAATATGAAAAAGATAAATAAGTTAGGTATATTGTTAGTAGTATTAGTATTAACTACTATGAGTATTTTTGCAGGTTGTCAAAATGCAGAAGAAAGTACAGGGAATGCCAATGGTAATAATGGAGAAGACAGTGAAGTTACTACAAAGTTAGATGAGATAAAAGAAGCAGGAAAGATTGTATTGGGGACAGCAGCAGATTATCCTCCCTATGAATTTCATAAAGAAATAGATGGAAAAGATTCTATAGTAGGGTTTGACATAGAGATTGCAAATGAAATAGCTGAAGATATTGGAGTAGAGCTAGAGATAAAGGATATGAAATTTGAAGGACTTCTAGCAGCATTACAAACAGGAAAGATAGACTTTATAATTGCAGGTATGGTGCCTACAGCAGAGAGGGCAGAAAATGTAGATTTTTCAAAGATATATTATAATGCAGATCAGAGTTTTTTGACTAAATCAGGAAAAGGCAGTGAATATAAAACTATAGAAGATTTAGCTGGGCTAACAGTTGGAGCCCAAAAGGCTACTACACAGGCAGATATAGCCAAAGATAAGATAGATTCGGGAGAAGTAAAGCTGTTGGCTAAAATAACTGATTTAGTATTGGCACTTAAAAATGACAAAGTAGATGGAGTAGTATTGGTTAAACCTGTTGCTGAAGCATATGCAAAAGCCAATGACGATTTAGAAGTTGCAGAAGTTAGTTTAGGAAAAGAAGATGGAGTATCTATAGCTGTAGGCAAGGGTAACAGTGCATTATTGGAATCTGTTAACAATACTATAGATAAATTATTAGAAGAAAATAAAATAGATAAATTTATAAAGGATGCTACTAAACTTTCGGAAGAGAATTAGTACGGATTGGAGGATGATTATGAAAAATAAGTATTTATCTAAAAGGTATGTACACAATAAATCAACCCCCATGGCCGATGTAGTCCAATTGAGCAAAAAGTATGATGATGTGATAAATTTAAGTTTAGGAGATCCAGACTTTATAACCCCTGCCCCTATTATAGAGGCGGGGTTTAAAGATGCTATCAATGGTCATACAGGGTATGCAGATTCCATGGGGGATTTAGAATTGAGAAATGGGATAATAAAGTATTATAGCAATAATTATAATATGGAGTATAAAAATGATGAAGTGATGGTTGTTGTAGGCGCTTGTCACGGAATGTATTTGGCATTGGAAGCTATATTGGACCATGGAGATGAGGTTATTATACATGAACCCTATTTTACACCTTATAGTATGCAGGTAAAACTGGCTAGGGGAGTGCCAAAATATATAACTACTAAAGAAGAGAATTATTTTCAGTTAGATATAGAGGAATTGGAAAAGAGTATAAATAAAAAGACTAAGGCGATAATAATAAACTCTCCTAATAATCCCACTGGAGCATGTCTGAGTGTGGATAATATGAAGAAAATAGCTGAAATAGTTAAAGAAAATGATTTAATACTTATATCCGATGAAGTATATGGTTCCTTTGTATTTGATGGAGAATTTATACCCTTTGCCAGTTTAGAAGGTATGAAGGAAAGGACTATAACTTTAGGCAGCTTTTCTAAAGATTATGCAATGACAGGTTGGAGAATTGGTTATGTATTGGCAGAGGATTACATTATAAATTGTATTAGAGATATAAACGAGGGAGTGTGTTTTTCTGCACCTACAATTTCTCAAAGGGCTGCGATAAAGGCAATAGAACTTAGTAATGATGTGAAGCTACCTATGGTCGAAGAATATAAAAAGAGAGTAGAATATGCCTATAGACGCATAAATGATATTTCTGGATTTTCTGCTATAATGCCTAAGGGGACATTTTATATATTTGTAAATATTAAAGAGACAGGATTAACCTCTTTAGAGATGAGTAAAAAATTGTTAGAATATGCCCATGTGCTTGTGATACCCGGTATTGCATTTGGTCAAGGAGGAGAGGGGTATATACGTATTGCTTGTACTGTAGGTATAGATAAATTGCAACAGGCCTTTGACAGAATAGAGCACATAAAGTTTTAAGGAGGATTTAATATGGGGAAATTTTCATTAAAATATGGTCATGATTATATAGATTTTTCGTTAGATTCAGGGGATATGATAAGTACAATTAAATCAAAGAACTTTGAAGACAGTACGGAAGAAGAAGTTATACTTTCTGCACTGAAGAATCCTGTTGATAGTGATAGATTAAGATATATGGTAAAAAAAAATGAAAAGATTTGTATAATAGTATCTGATGTTACTAGGGCATGGCAACGAATGGATATATATTTACCATATATAATTGAGGAACTTAAATATGCAGGAGTACCCGATGAAAATATAATATTTCTTTGTGCCACAGGCTCCCATAGGAAGCAGAGTGAACAAGAAAAAAAGAAGATAATGGGTGACCTTTATTCAAGATTTACATTTATTGAACATGATTGTACCGATGAGAAAAGTTTAGTATATCTAGGGGATACATCTTTTAATACACCTGTCAAGGTTAATAAAGTAGCAATGGAATGCGATCATATAATCCTTACTGGTGCTATAGTGTTTCATGATTTGGCAGGATGGTCTGGGGGAAGGAAGTCTTTAATACCAGGAATTGCAGGATATGATACCATAATGTCAAATCATGGATTAGCATTAAAAGAAAAAGTAGGTGAAGGTATAAGAGAAACGGTGACATGTGGGAATTTTAAAGACAATATTGTACACCTAGATATGGAGGAAGGGGCAAATATGATAAAGCCTTCATTCTTATTTAATGTGATAATTGGAGATAATGGTAGTATAGTAGAGGCAGTGGCTGGAAATTATGTAAAGGCCCATAGGATAGGGTGTAAAAAGGTAACGGATAGATTTGCTGTAGATATAGAGAAAAAAGCAGATTTAGTACTGGCATCTTGTGGGGGATATCCTAAAGATATGAATCTATATCAAGGGTCAAAGGGACTGATAAATAGTGCAAAGGCAGTTAAAAAAAATGGATGGGTTATACTTTTGGCACAATGTGAAGAAGGTATAGGACATCCTGAAGTTGAAGAAGTAATAAGAGATTTTGATTCCAATATTGAAAGGGAATTATATGTGAGAAATAATTATTCTATATCTAGGTATTCTGGATATTTAATAACTAAGACTATAGAAAACTTTAATACAATATTGGTAAGTGGAATAGATGAAAAAATATTAGAAAATAGCAATATTACAGTAGTAAAGACAATTGAAGAGGCATTGGAGATATTTTATAAAAACTATAATAAAAATACATTTGATTATTATATTATCCCCGATGGAGGGAGTACAATGCCCGTAGTGAATAATATTTAGCAAATAGTAGTTAATGATCTTCTACTACATCATTAACTACTATTTTATAGAAAAAGCCCGAAAACCCCCTTGCTTGTCTTGGGGGATAAAAGGGCTTTAATTTAAGGTGGTTCGATGCCACCTTAAATTGATATTATGCTAACTTTTGATTTTGTATATATCTTTGTATTGTTTCAGCCGATACTGTTCCAGCAGTTCCTACATAATATCCCCTACTCCATAGACCACTACCCCAAAACTTAGACTTCTTTAGATTGGGAAAGCCTTTAAATATTTCATTTGCAGAAATACTTTTGAGCTTTCTTACTATATCTACTGGTGCAACAGTTGGTGGAGCA